>JALNWK010000005.1 GCA_023230925.1 Limnochordia bacterium | reverse complement strand
TAGCCAAGTTCTTGCCGTGGTCCGAAGAGATACCCAATTATTGCAGGACACCAAAGAAGAAATAATGCATCATCCTAACCCTCACTAACAGTGGGGGCTTTTTGTTGCGCTGAGCTGGACTAAACACAGCGTTAAAGCTTCGTCCTTTCTTCCTAGCTGTCAAGGTGTGTTCGCTTTGACGCTTACTCTTGTTTTGATCGCACCCCTAGGGTTTTCTGTTATTTTCTGATACCGTCAATAAGCTGGCTTTCAGATTAGAGGAAACCTTTGATGGGTTTTTGCAAGTTTCAGTTCAAAGCATATTGAAATCATGCTGTCATCACTAGTCTATTGCCAAGCATGTTCTTGGTAGATACAGACGTGAACGCAAATCTGTACCTATGGGTCAACGATGAGTTTGTTAATAGGAGTATGCGTCTAATGAAAGTAGTCCCAGAATGCTCCTTGAAGTACCTTGGATTGCCTCTGCAGTCGTGAAACCGTAGGTCCTGCACTACCAAAGCCTCCTCATGACTTGAATCTGCCAGGAGGGATCTGCCCTTTTCTGTAGAAATGAAAAGCACAGACTATTTTTAGGTGGTGTGAACTTGAGACAGCTAGCAAGTACGGTGATGTTGGTCATTGTCATGATTACTTCCTCTGTGATGTTGCCTATGCGCGTACTTGCTGCAACGGACAAGGTTGAAGTGGAGTTTCTTGGGCAAGTCAGCTATCGACTCAGCGATGACCTTCTGCAGGCCGATGGCGGGGTGGAGATAAAACACGGTCAGGTGATGATCAAAGGGGAACGGCTACTGGTGGATCTCGCTAATAACTTGCTCAAGATTGAAGGTAGTGCATCGTTGGTCTTGCAGGACGGTGAGGTTGCCGGAGAGGCCCTCTACTACGACATGAATACGGGGAAATGGTCCTTTTATGCTGCTAAGGCGGCTCTAGCTGTACCGAAGTTTAATGATCCGGTATATTTGTCAGGTGAGCTGTTTGAAAGCGACGAAAAACACTTGGTGATTACCAAAGGTACAGCAACCACTTGTTCCCTGGGAAAACCGCACTATCATTTGCAGGCGGACAAACTAGAGATCTATCCCAATGATAAACTAGTTGTCCGAAACGTGGTATACAAAGAGGGTAATATTCCTCTGTTCTATTGGCCCTATTTAAGCTTACCGATTAAGGAAGAAGGTAGTCTTAACCTTCCAGAGATCGGGTATACCGCAATGGGGGGTTGGTTTGTTGGGGGTAAATGGGACTATCGTTTGCATGATAACCTATCAGGTAAGCTTACTGGACAATACCATCAGCGTAGTGGAATTGTATTAGGAGCAACAGGTGATTACACTCTAAGCAAGGCCCAAAATGGTCAGCTATTTATTGAGTACAGGCAGAACAGGTTAATTGGTGGAGGACAATGGCGTGGTGGTTTCGCCCATTACCTTATCGTCGGTCCACTGAAGTTGAGCGGTGGCATGGAAAGACAGGTTAATCTTACTAGTAATGGAATAGGCAAAGACGCACTGCAAGCAGGCCTTCAATTGCAGGGGAAGACAGAAAAAACATCGGGGAGCGTAGGGATAGTCTATAATCTTACCGAAACACCTACAAAGACTACGGAACAGTTGACTGGGGATGTTAAATTGTCTACCCAGCTAGACGGTAACTGGAGTAGCAATATACAAGGTAAGTATACTACTAAGCAGGACGGGCAATTGCCTGTAACTCGTGTAGAGTACCTAGCCAAGCTATCTAAGATCCAGCCAGACCTTCGATTTGATCTAGCATTTGAGCAAAAGCTTAATCCTAACTTAGGATCGAATCAAGCTGTAGCTTGGCATTCAGTGAGTAAACTGCCGGAATTGAGCCTTAGTACGAGTAGTCCTAAGTATATCGGGACTTGGCCCTATGATTTCACGCTGAAATTGGGGCGATACCGGGAAGAACCCAAAGGAACCGAGGCTGTTCGTTCCACGTTAGAATTAAATCTAAAGAACAAATCTTATCAACTGACCGATGGGATTAAGCTCAGTCTAGGTAGTACACAAAGCCTGAGCATCTATGGTCAAGACGCTTATTACGCCCGGTTTAATCCCAGGATAATCCTAAATTGGCAGCTTCTTAGTAAGCTGAGCATGAATTCAACCCTCCAAGTGCAGCAAGTACTCGGGGAGAGTCCCTTTGCTTTTGAGCAGGCAACCTCGTCTCAAGTACTAACCAACCAGTTAGCCTATAGAAGCGATAGAACGGACTGGTCCTTATCCGGGGGGTATAATATTCATACCGGTCGATTCCAGGATGTTAATGTTTCCTTTCAGGTACGGAGTGACCAGACAGATGAACGTGGCTGGCAGCTAGGTCTATCCGGTGCATTTAATCCGTATACTAATGCGATGGTATCCACTACTGGTTTATTTGAAAAACGATTTGGCGAGCAGAGTATCAAGCTTGGGGCTAGTTACAATCTGCTAAAAAGAAGACTTGACCGTTTCGATGCCCAGATTAACATCAAGCTTAGTGATACGTGGACATTGGTTTATGCCGGGATTTATAAAGGGATCGAGGATAAATGGCAACGGGGTGATCTAGCTTTAACAAAGGACTTACATTGTCGGGAGCTAGTCTTCCGGTATAACCAGCTTCAAAACATGTTTTGGGTCGAGTACCGTATCTACGCATTGCCTGAGGGCAGGTTCAAACTTGGAACCACGGGGGATCAGTTCATGTTCAACGCCGAAGGTTGGCAGAATTTGATTCAATAGGGGAGGTCTAAGGTGGGAAAGCGAGTTAGTGTTATAATCATATTGGGCCTTTGCCTAAGTGGTCTTTTCGTCTATAGATATATCGCTTCTGACCAAGAGGTTGCTGACCCACCTGCGGCTATTTCTGAAGAAAAAGCTGATCCGGGAATGTATTTCAAGGACGTGGTTTTGATTGGTCGCCGTTCGGGATACAAGCAATGGCAAATCGATGCTTCCATGATGGTAGTTGGCGAAGGGGAGAACGAGGCGGCGATTAAGGACATCGGTTCTGGTATGATCTTTCAAGATGGTGAGCCTACCTTTCACTTCACCGGGCAGGAAGGAATTTGGAATCGGAGAACCGACGATTTCCGGCTTCTAGGTCAAGTTGAGATAACCACCGAGAAAGAAGAACGTTTCCTGACCGATGGTATGCAGTATAACTCCAGTAAAGGGACCTTTACATCCTCTGGACCAGTAGTGGCCTATATAGGGGAAAACCAGTTGAATGCAGAGAGAATGGAGGGGGATCTATCAACCAAGCAGCTATCGATTAGCGGTCATGTGGAGATTAAGCAAGGGGAGAAGCAGCGCATCCTTGCTGATCACGTAGTTTATGACTCCGAGGAACAAGCTGTGGAGCTATTTGGCAATGTGCGTCTTGAGTTAAAGCTAGGGGCTGATGAGGAGATTGACGCCTAGGCAATATGGGGGGGCAACTATGGAAAAAACTTTAAGAATATCAGTGTGGGTGGTTTTGCTAGTTGGATTGCTTAGTATTGGGGTATACGCGCAGGAAAGCAAACAAGTCACCATTGAGGTAATCGATGCGCCAATCGATGACACGTCGGTGACCGGAGACTTAAAGGAAGACATCTGGGTTATTGCTCCAAAGGCCGGCTATGTGCGGATTACCTTTGAACGTATGGAAATAACTGCAACCCGGGTGGAATACTTTGGAAAAGAGCAGCGGGCACTGATTACTGGCCAGGTTCGCGTGGTGAAAGAAGACAGCGTCATCACGGCAGATAAGGTCGAGGCCCTGTTTGATGAAGAACGATACATAATCAGTGGGAATGTTCATCTGGTGCAACGAGAGTCTGCTGGGGAAGGGACAAAAGTTGAGCTTAGGTCAGGATACCTTGAGTATTTTGACACCGAGAACAAGATGATTGCCCAGGAAGATGTGGTCTTCTTCAATAAGGATCGAGAGGGCCGTGCAGATGTAGTGACCTACCTAGATGCTGAGGAAGTTGTTTTCCTAACAGGTAACGCAAGCCTGATCACCGAACAAGGAACATGGCGAGGTGCAAGTTTCACCATTGATCTTGACAATGAGAGTATTATTGGAACTGGGCCGGGGCGTTTGGACTTTACACTTTAAGACATAAGTAGCCCAATTTGCTTGTTCTGCTCCCTTTCCACCTATGGTATAATGCTAATGCAAAAGTCAAACGCATTATCCATATCTTGGGGAGGGAGCCCGATGCTCACCGTATTTTCAGATGGTTTTGCAAAAGATCTGTTAAGTATCTTTATTGTTACAATTCTCGTAGGGTCTTTGCTTGCGGCCGGTGGAGCTTGGGCAGTGGATACGTACTTTGGTGATACCGCGGCAGGATTAGTAGGGGAATTGGGACAGTATGATGCGGTGATACATATCAGGAAGGAGGCCAAAGAAGCGGCGATTCCTGAGTTCAAAAGAATCATTGAGGAGAGTCTGCCGGGAGCCAAGTGGAAAGAAGGAATAACCATCGCGGGAAAGACCAACTTGTTTTTAGGGCTGCCAGATGAGTATTATTCCGCAGACATTTTTCAGAATTTAGCGTCATATTTTGCCGGGGTCTCCGGTTTTTCCGGTGTAACCATTGTTGCCGAGCCTTCCATTGTTATTAGTGGTGTCAATCAAGGGGTCCGTCAGGAATTAGTCAGTGAGATAGAGCTGTTCGACAATGTGCGCTGTGCTTTCACTAAAGGTTCCGATGTCTATGTCCTATTGGAAACAGTAGATGAAAGCAGTCGTGTGCGGGAAAGGATCACTGGGTTGCTTGAGTCCTATCAACTGATTGAGTTTCGTTTGCCCCTAGATACTGATCCCCAGGATATACAAGGATTGTCGGCTACTTTGCAGGAGCAGATTACCGCAAAGTTTCAGCCTCGTGTTCTCAAGGACATCTCATCCGGAGAAGATGACCAGAGTGTGCAGTCATTTCGTAAAGTACTTCATGAAATGAAGAGCTTTCTGTTGACTTATGCTTCCCGGGTGGAAATCACCCTTACCGAAGCTAACGATGTGCATCCAGGGGAACGTTTGATGGTTACAAACGGTGATACCGGGGATCTGGTGGTAGAAGTACTCCAGGTGAATGAAAGACTGGCTTCGGCGTTGGTTATTGTCGGTGATGCCTCAAACATGACGGCGTCTTTAGAATGCATGCCAATCTACAGATTACTGCCCCAGGATCAGGTAGGCGAACAAGTCGGTACCGTTACGATCAGTAATGAAAGATACCGGTTAGCCCAGGCCATTGATGATAGTGTCGAACTGCTTCAAGAACTGGAGGGACTTGCTGAGGATGCCGACACTGCGGTTTCCAATGCTGAACAGACACTAAAGACCTTCCAGCGCGCCTTGGTTCAGTTAGGTCAACTGCAGCAGCAGCTTACCCAATTAAGTCAAAGCCCTAACGGTACTCCGCAAGGCACTGAACTACTATTGACGTTACTACTGAACAACTTGTTTAAGGAAGCCATGGGTGCTGGTGATGATCCTGTGGGTTCTTTCAAGGATCTAGATGTGGCGGCGATGCAAGATACATTGGAAAGCATCTCCACTAGAATCGGTGCTATCTCAACCATTGACCTAGAGCAGATAATTGAGCAGATTCGCTTTGTGAAAGATAGCCTGCCCCAGCTGGCCGATGAGGAAATCGGTCAGTCTGTGGCCTTGATTGATCAATATCTTGGCGGCGATGTAATCCCAGGGAGCAAAATCGAGTTCTTGCTTGACGGGAATATACCTTACCAGGAACTAGAGCATTCCCTACAAGGACTTGACGGATTTGAGCACATTGATGTGTTTACCTTACCCGTTGGAGTGATCATGCCAAGTGCCATCTCAGTCTTATTCAATGTGCTTAGTGAAGTCCGTGGTATCATCGCGGGCCTGCTCAGTATTGTCTTTGTCGTTTTGGTGTTTCTTTTGGATCAGGCCACTATTCTTAATGCAGCTAGACGACTGTTGCTTAACAGCTGTAGAGGTAATCGACGTAGGCTAAGAACGTTAGTTCCAACGGTGCTATTCGGTGCAGCTTCAGGATCCTTATTGCTGAGCGCCATCTACTGGTTAAGTGGGGGAAACATTCCTCACCTAAATACCTTCTTGGTGTTTGTCCTAGGTGCTTTGATTGGTACTGTTATGGCTTTGCTTGCCGAGCGGATTAGCCCTGTTAACGGAGAAGAGATACTAGCTGCAGAGGCTTTGGGGCTATCCTACGCGCAGATCCTGCGAGAGATTGTAATTCCCGCTGGCAGACCTGGTATTGTGCAGACCATAAATCAACGGCGAAAAAAGTGCTGAGCGTAGGGGGTTGTTCTGTGTTTTTGCGAATGATTGATTTGATCAAACACTATGGGAAAATCACGGCCCTGGATGGATTTATGCTAGATGTTGAAGAGGGGGAAACCGTCGTTATTATGGGGCCCAGTGGTTGCGGGAAATCCACCTCTGTTCGGTGCATAAACCGTCTTGTGGAGCCGGATCACGGGCGCATATTACTGCAGGAACAGTCAGTACTAGATATGAACCGCAGGGATCTTTTGGCTTTGCGGAAGAAAATAGGTTACGTCTTCCAAGGTTTCAATTTGATCGGTCGCTTTAACGTTTTGGAAAACGTCATGTTTGGCCTTGTTATGGACGGAAAAGATGAAAAATTAGCTAGGGACCGGGCCATGCTTGCCCTGAGTAGAGTGGGCATGGATGAGTCCTGGCAGCAGAAGCCAGCAGAGCTCAGCGGTGGTCAACAGCAGAGGGTTGGGATTGCTAGAGCCCTAGCCATGGAACCACAACTTATGTTGTGGGACGAACCAACCGCATCCTTGGATCCCATATTGGTGCGCGAGGTTCTTGACGTAATGGAGGAGCTAATCGCGACAAGTAACACTACTATGATCATTGTCACCCATGAAGTGTCCTTTGCACGCCGGGTAGCAGATCGGATCGTCCTCATGGACAAGGGGAGGGTTGTGGAGACTGGTACCCCCGATCGGATCTTTGAAGAACCCCAGTCGGATATCGGCAGGAAGTACAAGCGTTTGCTGGTTTCATAAGAACTAAGCAGGAATTACTTGGGTAATGGCGAAATTGCTAATAAGATTCATTGGTTGTTTTGCTGCCTTTTGTAAAGGTACTAATGGAGATAAGCAATAGATAGAGAGGCGACCGTTGATGTCCTCCCTGCAAACAACGATTGGTAGGGAAATATCGTATACCGGAACAGGTATACATACAGGCCAATCGACAACTATTACGATTAAACCAGCAGGACCAAATACCGGATATATATTATGTCGAGTTGATTTACCGGGTCAGCCCCTGATCCAGGCGGTTGTTGACAATGTGATGGAAACCAACAGATGCACCACCCTCGGTGGGGAGGGGGTTTATGTAAAGACCGTAGAACACTTGCTTGCGGCTTTGCAAGCCTCTGGGATCGATAATGCCCAGATTGATATAGATGGGGAAGAAGTACCCATCGCAGATGGTTCTGCTGCCCTTTTTTGTGAATTGATTGAATCTGCTGGGACAATCGTCTATAATGAACCGGGTCGACGTTTTACGCTGGAAAAACCTTGTTGGGTATCCAGCGGAGATTCCCATATGGTTGCCCTGCCCTATCCGGAATTGCGAATCAGTTACTCCTTTGTTTCCGACCACCCGGTAGTGGGTAACCAATTCATGGAGTACACCTTGGGGAAAGGCAGTTTTCGTAGTGAGATAGCTCCGGCACGAACCGTTGGATTCGCTCACGAAATTGCGAAAATGCAAGAGGCGGGGTTGGCCATGGGTGGTAGTTTGAATGTGGCAGTGGTTGTGGGCGAAGACCGTTATGTGAATGAATTACGGTTTTCTAATGAGATCGTGCGGCATAAGGTTTTGGATATTATTGGCGATATGAGTCTGTTAGGTCAGGTCTCCGCCCATATTATTGCGATCAAATCCGGACATCGGTTGAATATCTCTCTTGCTAAGCAAATGCGCAGCAACTTGTGTTTAGCATAGGCAAGGCCGTTGTTTGCCTTGTAGTATCCAGGACTAGGAGGAATATGGTTGCTTGATATACGTCAAATAATGGACAAGATACCCCATCGTTACCCTTTTTTGTTGGTAGATCGCATTGTGGAACTAGAGCCGGGCCGAAGAGCGAAGGCACTGAAGAATGTGACCATGAATGAGGCCCATTTTCAAGGCCATTATCCTGGTAATCCAATCATGCCTGGGGTATTGATCTTAGAGGCTATGGCTCAAGCCGCAGGCGTAGTGGTATTGCCTGAAGACGCCAATGTTGTACCGCTTTTCGCCGGTGTGGACAAAGCTAAGTTCCGTAGAGTGGTGGGGCCTGGTGATCAGTTAATCTTGGAAGTCGAAGTACTGCAGGCCCGTAGAAAAGTGGCCAAGATCCAAGGGAAAGCTTATGTGGATGGCGACTTGGCCGCGGAGGCAGAGCTGCTTTTCATGATGGCTTCTGAAGAATAAGGGTGGCGAGACTGTGGAAGAACAAGCTAGGCAAGTAAAAAGTGGTAATGTGGTACACATTCATCGGAAGATACATCAAACTGCGATTGTGTCCCCCAGAGCTGTACTAGGCAAGAATGTAGAGATCGGACCCTATGCTATCGTAGGCGATAATGTTGAGATTGGCGATAATACGATCATTGGTCCCCATTGTGTGATTGAAGGGTGGACAAGAATCGGAGCCAACAACCGCATTTATGCCGGTGCAGTGGTCGGAAATGAGCCCCAGGATCTAAAATACAAAGGGGAGAAAAGCTATCTGTTCATCGGTGACGGAAATATCATACGGGAATATGCGACTATTAGTGTGGGTACTCAAGATGGCGGTGGTGAGACCCGCCTAGGTAACCATAATTTGATTATGTCCTATGTCCATGTGGCCCATGACTGTCAAATTGGCAATAACGTGATCATTTCCCACGGAACGGGTATTGGTGGTCATGTTATAATAGAGGACTCCGCTGTAATTGGTGGGCTTTCGGGAGTACATCAGTTTACGAAGATTGGAAAAATGGCTATGCTTGGAGCCCATAGTATGGTTACCATGGATGTTCCTCCTTTTTTCATGGTGGATGGGAATCCGGCGAAGGTCTATGGAATAAACATTGTGGGACTGCGCAGGAATGGTATTATTCCTGAAGTGCGCGCTCAGATTAAGCATGCCTTTAAGATATTGTATCGTTCTAATCTGAATGTAACCCAAGCGATTGAACAGATGGAGCAGGAGCTGACTGGCGTTCCAGAGATCGATCACTTGCTTCGGTTCTTGCGGGGCAGCCAGCGGGGTATCTGCGGTTAGAGGAAAAGGATGGCTAGACGTCGCCAAGAAATGCTAGATGATGGAAGAAGGAACTAAATTGCGTATTGGTTTGATTGCAGGTTCAGGGCTACTGCCTGAAGTGGGAGCGAGATTTGCTACCGAATCCGGATATGACTTGACGGTAATAGATCTCACCCAACAGGGGCAGCGGTTTAGGGATTACACCAATCAGATTTATGAGCTAAGCCCGATGCAGTGGGGTAAGGTTATTGAGGTTTTACACACACACCGTGTGTCAAACATATATTTCTTAGGAGAGGTAAAGAAGGAAGTTCTTTTCATTAGTGGTGGAATTCCAGATGAACGCCTTGCTTCTTTGCTTGCCTCTTTGCCCACTTTAAGCGATTCCCAAATTCTATACGGATTGACGGCAGACCTAGAACAAGAAGGGTTTACCGTGGGAGCGCAGACTGAACTAGTAGGTGCGTTAGTATGTGAGCCTGGACAGTGGGTCAGGGAGCCGACCGTTCGGGAGGAAAGAGATATTGAGATAGCGCTAAGGGCAGCAGGTGTGCTAACCGACCTAGATATTGGTCAGACCGTAATCGCTAAGGATACTGCAGTGGTGGCAGTGGAGGCGATGGAGCAAACCGATGCGACGATTAATCGGGCTGCAGCCCTTACCGGTGGGGGTGGGGTTTTGGTAAAGATGAAGCGCAAAAACCAAGACCAGCGTTTTGATATCCCGTGTATTGGGCCCCAGACACTTGCTACCATGGCCGCAGCTAAGTTAACTGCTTTGGTGTTCGCGTCGGGGACATTGCTGCTAGAGCGCGAAAAGATTCTAGGGACTGCCGAAAAAGCAAACATCGCCATTGTATGTATTCCATGATGGACGGAGAGGTGGCACTGTATCTATAGATAATGAAGATTATGTTAGCCGCCGGTGAGCCGTCGGGTGATCTCCACGGTTCGAAGCTGGCTGTAGCAATTAGAAAGAAAAACCCACATGTTTACCTTTTTGGTCTGGGTGGTCCGTTAATGGCTAGCTCAGGAGTGGAGTTGTTCGAGGATCCTACATCGATGAGTTTCATTGGCTTCGCTGAGGTAGTTAGCCATTTTAGGTTTCTTCTGAAGCTGCTCCATAGAACGGCCGGAAAGCTCAAAGAAGAACGCCCCGACGCAATTGTGTTTATAGACTTTCCAGGGTTTAATATGAGGTTGGCCAAGACAGCCAAGGATATGGGAGTACCTAGTGTATACTATTTTAGTCCTTCGGCCTGGGCTTGGCGTCGGGGACGCGCCAAGAAAGTAGCAGGACTGATCGATCTGGTTGCTTCGGTGTTCCCCTTTGAGGCTTCGGTTTATCAAGAAGCTGGAGCCAATGTGGAATACGTGGGACATCCCCTATTAGATGCTGCACACCCTTCCATGGGCAGGGAGGAAGTCTACCGCTTCTTGAACATTGACCCAGATGCTTTACAGATTGCTCTAATGCCCGGCAGTAGGCAGCAAGAAGTTGAGTCCCTCTTTGGAATCATGCTCGAAGCCGCGCGGTTAATCCAGGCAAATTCCTTAAGACCAGTACAATACCTAGTTCCGGTGGCAGCTAGTATTGATGATGCGCTAATCCGAGGGTTTGTTGCCAATAAGGGGTGTGGTCTGAACCTGCGGTTGGTGCATGGGTACCAATATGATCTGTTATCGGTAGCGGACTTAGCATTAATTAGCTGTGGGACTGCCACTTTAGAGGCTGCTTTGTTTCAGGTGCCCATGGTTACCATGTATCGTTTGTCTAGGATCACATACCATATCGCCAAGATACTCGTACAAATTCCCCATGTAGCCCTGCCGAACATTATTGCTGGTAAATGCATCGTCCCAGAATTGATTCAGCATGATGTAACGGCTCCAAATATTGCCCATGAGGCGGTCCAATTGTTACAGGGAGCAAAACGAGAGCGTCAAATCCATGAACTACGCCGAGTCCGGGAATTACTAGGTCCCCCTGGAGCTGTAGAGCGTTGTGCGGATGTGGTGCTGAACCTGGCAGCTGGGGCGAGGTGTAGTACCTGATGAGCCAACCCACAATTGTGATTACGGTTAACAGTCCCGGTGAAGTCTCCGCTTGGTTATTCCCGGTGCTGCTCCGATTGGAGTCTAGGCTTCCTGAGGCTCCAGTCTGTGTGGTTATTCCTCCATGTCCTTTTGCTAGTGGTGCCGAAGTGGAGATCGTGAAGAACTTGCCCCACGTGGCTCAGGTTATAGGTCCTGATCAAGCTCTAGGGCTTTTGGTAAGAAAACGGCCAGCTAGTTTTACGGCCCGTGGCGTGGTCTTATTCCTCGGTGGTGATCCGGCCTATGCTGTGAAACTGGCGCGACGGCTGGGGTATCCGGCTGCGATGTACATTGAGCGGATGGCAGGACGCTTGAGTTTTGATGCCTATTTTGCATCGGATGACGAAGTTGCAGAAAAGCTTACATCCCGGGGACATCGTAACGTGAATATGGTTGGTAACTTGATGGCTTCTGCGGTGAATCACTACCAAGACGATAGGGAATTGTCTGAGCGACTTGATCTTGGTGAAGAGGATATTGTGATCAGTCTTTTTCCAGGGAGTCGTCCCTGGCAGGTGCGCCACTTAGTCCCCTTTTTCTTCGAAGTGGTGGAGTTGCTTAAGGGTATAAACGCGCAGTTTGTCATGGTTATGTCACCCTTCATTGACGAAGAGCTATTTGCAGAGGCTACCTCAAACAGATCGTCGATTCTTGGCGGAAGTACGGCTACATGTCTGGAGAAAAAAGAATCCGGGGACAGCCAAAGAATTTGGTCTCTGACTACGGAGCAAGGACGGCTAGTTAAAGCGGTCTGGGGACAAAGATATGGTATGATGAGAAGGACCAACCTTGCTCTTACAATTCCCGGCACGAATACAGCGGAACTGGGCTATCTTCATGTGCCTACGGTTGTTGTTGTGCCCTTAAATCGGCCGGAGATTATTCCCATGCCCGGGCTGATTCAGTGGATTGGGAAGGTGCCTTTGATGGGGCCATTAATTAAAGAGCTGGCTATAAGAGCTTACTTACAGAGAAATCCCTATCTGGCCTTACCCAATAGATGGGTGGATTGCGAGATTATGCCTGAGTGCAAGGGTAGCTTAAGGGCTGAAGATGTGGTATGTTGTGTGCAGAATATACTAGAAAATTCAGCACAACTCGAGAAGATGCGGGAGCAGCTTGCAGCGATTGCCCCGACCAGGGATACTGCTTCTGTTATTGTGGATTTACTAATTGAGCAATATGGATTGAAGGGGATGAGTTGATTGGGCCGTCGACTTCTTACTTATCTTACCCCATACTGGCCGTACCTACTTTTAGGAAGCATCAGTAGCTTGATTTCGGTGGGGGCTAAATCAGTTTTGCCTTTACAAGTTGGTACACAACTGGTGGATCAGGTGCTGATTATGCACCAGGATCTGGGTTTGCTTAGTCGAGTGATGCTCATGGGGATCGGCATCTATGCAGTTATGGGTGTGTTTTACTATCTGCAGTACTGGATGTTCTCCTATTGCGGTCATAGGGCAACGATGGATATTAGGCAGCAGGTATACAATAAGCTACAGGATTTACCCTTAGCATACCATGAGAAACACCGCAGTGGTGAACTCATTGCCCGGGTAACCAATGATGTTACTCTGCTTCAGAACGTTCTTAGCGTCGGGCTAAGTGATCTATTGCACAATGCCGCCATGCTTGTGGGCGTGTTAGCCCTTGCTTTTTACTTGCATTGGCAGTTGTCGCTATTTACGCTGGCTCTCTTTCCCCTGATTGCAGCAGCAGTTGGTGCCTACGGCAAACGGATCCGCCAGTATTCCCGGACGGTGCAAGATAAGGTGGCGGATATCGGAGGCATGGCCCAGGAGACCTTGACTGGAATTAAGGTTGTGAAGGGATTTGCCATGGAGGAAGAAGAGAAAAAGCGCTTTAGGAAGGGCAACGAGCAGAGCTTCCAAGCTAGTATGAAGGCTGTGCGGCTGATGGCCAGCGTAGTTCCCATTGTTGAGCTGATGTTAGTCAGCGGAATGCTTGTCTTAATCTGGTACGGCGGCAGAGAGGTACTCCAAGGTAATCTGACCCCTGGTGAATTAGTAGCGTTTCTGACGTATATTGCCATGGCGTCGGGGCCGATCAATACATTGGTCCGAACAAACAATTTGTTTCAACAGAGCCTTGGAGCTGCAGCGAGGATTTTTGAAGTGTTGGATACTTCCTCAAGTATCCTTGAGGTTAAGAACCCAGTCACGCTACCAAAGGTTGAAGGTCATGTACAGTTTGAACGTGTTAGCTTCAGCTACAATGAACAGGAGCTGGTCTTGAAGGATGTTGACTTCTGTGTTGCGCCTGGGGATGTGACTGCCTTGGTGGGACCTAGTGGAGCAGGAAAGACCACCTTAGTAAATCTTATACCGCGGTTTTATGATCCTTGTGCAGGTGTCATTCTCTTGGATGGGCAAGACCTGCGAACCCTAGGTCTAAAGTGGCTTCGTCGTCAAGTAGGGATAGTCCCTCAGGATACGGTTCTGTTTTCGGGTACCGTTTTGGAGAATATTGCCTACGGTAAGCCAGACGCCTCATTGCAGGAGATCCAGGACGCCGCTAAGGCGGCCAACGCCCACGGGTTTATCACAAGCTTTCCAGAAGGATATGAGACCCACGTGGGAGAGCGGGGTCTTTGCTTATCTGGGGGACAAAGACAACGTATTGCCATTGCGAGGGCCTTGCTTAAACAACCTCAAATCCTAATTCTAGACGAGGCTACATCAGCCTTGGATTCCGAGTCGGAATGCTTAGTACAGGAAGCCTTGGGTCGACTCATGGAAGGACGGACGACCTTTGTGATTGCACACAGACTTTCGACGATTATTAATGCCACTAGGATCCTTGTTTTAGAGGATGGAAGAATTATCGAAAGTGGCTCCCATGAAGAACTGATGCGCAGCATGGGGCTTTATAGAAGGCTTTATAGCACTCAGTTTGCCGGGTAGGTGAGTGGGAGAGAGAGTATCATGGAGAGGGTACAGCATAAGAGAATTCTGTTTTTGAGTAACGGTCACGGGGAGGATGCCATTGCCGCGGTCCTTCTCGAGGAACTCTTGTCGCTGCAAAGCCAGATCTGCGCACTTCCCTTGGTGGGATTAGGTGAAGCCTACCGGAAGCAGGGTATTGAGGTCATTGGACCTAGGGCGGAAATGCCCTCTGGCGGCTTTACAAGATTGGGCTTGAAGCAGTTTTGGAAAGACGTCAAGGCTGGTCTAGTAGGGCTTACTGTAGCACAGATATCCGCCTTAAGGAAGGCACGTGAGTTTATAGATTTTGTTGTTTGTGTGGGAGATATCTATCCGGTACTTCTAGGGGGTTGGTTTCTCCAACGTCCCATGATCTTTGTGGCTACTGCTAAGACAGAGTTCATCAGTGGGCATTATGAGTTGGAGTATAAGCTAATGCGTCGATATTGTCAGAGGGTCTACGCCCGGGATCAATATACCGCTGATGCCATGGTTCGGCACGGTGTAGAAGCTGATTTTGCCGGCAATCTAATGATGGATATGCTCATGCAGGATGGATCCGTCTATCCCCAAACCCCAACCACCCCATTGATCTGTCTACTACCTGGTAGCAGGGGTGATGCCTATCTCAATCTTGGGGACTTGCTTGCGTGTGTTGATGCAATTGCACAAAGAGACACGCAATACGAGTTTGCTGTCCCCTTGGCTTCGAGCCTCTCCTTTGAACAGATTACGAGTCTGATTAGCTTAGAAGGATATGACAATGGTCGCTGGTATTACAAGGAGACTGGATTCGATGAGCAGTCCGCAGGGATGGTAGGTAAGATCATTCTTGGTGATCAGTCAGAGGTTATTTTCCTGAAGGGATGTTTTGGAGGCCTGCTCCGAGCTTGTGATCTTGTGATTGGACTTGCGGGCACAGCAAACGAGCAAGCCGCAGGTTTGGGCAAGCCTGTTATTACCTTTCCCGGAAAAGGTGTTCAGTTTACCAGAAAGTTTGCCCTGGCCCAGAAGAAGTTACTAGGTGATGCGGTGAGCTTAGTGGATCCTTCACCTATTAGTGTAGCTAAGCAAGTAGAGGCCATTCTAGATGATCCTGATACATATCGACGCATGGCTACGTGCGGCAAGAAAAGGATGGGCAGCCCTGGTGGAGCACAAAGGATTGGACAGTATATCCGGGAGGTTTCGTCTAATTATAATACTATTTCACCATAAAGAACGCGGTTAAAGAAGGTAAAACCAGGATAGACGACGAATAGATCAATCAAGTAATGCAGGGTTCGGCACTTTACGCATAACGGAGTGGCACTATATGCGCAAGACGTGGACATTAATTTGTCTTGTTCTTTTCGGTCTAATTACGGAAATCACCTATGCGGATTTCGGGCCCGGTGCCTGGAGTCTCGAAGGAGACTCTTGGGGATTTCTTGGCAGTGCAGGTGGACCCTTGTGGTCTGCGGCATCACGTACTTTAAACGAAACACCCAGGCCCATCATCAGAATATCTCAAAGATTTAAGGACCCCCGCACAGGCGAAGTGCGGGAGCTAAACGTCGTTCCACCTCCACCTCGCCAAAGATTACATAAAGAAAACATAGAGATACGGCCCGTCGTGGTTACTGGATTGTCTGCAAGAGTAACTAATGTGGAAGTAGCTTCGGAACTGTTAGTTATGCTTGGTGATCTGCAGACGGCGGATACCTTTGACCTAGACGGTTTTCTAGAGGAATATGAGATGACCCTAGCAAAGCTTTTGGTATCGATGCCCTTTCGCTATCATTTGAACTGGGTAACTGCTTATTCCGGTTCAGAACAACGAAATCTAACCCATATTAAGCAACAGGAATCGGTGATTTCCATGACAGGTCTTGATATTCAGATCGGGTATACGGATCTGGATACCTTTGCTGCCGCCTTCTCTCACGAGTTACAGACCCAGCGTATTACCATCGGTGGGAGAGTGAAAGGAGTTGCCGGTGAAAGGTATCTGATGGGGTTATACGAGTTGTCCAAGTATGCCAGTGAGAATGTGTCTGGTCGCGGTGTTGGTATCGATGTTGCTGCGTTTTACCACGGAACAGGGGAATCGGATTTTGGCATTGCTATTGATGATTTGTATACACGGGTTGAATGGAAGGGAGTCCGGCAACAAGAGGAGGAAGTGATACAGGACTATGAATCTATTGAGGTTCGCACGCCTACACTTCGAGTGGCCTATGTAGCCAGAGCTGGTCAAAGTGGTGCCGTCTACACGGAGTTTGTTCGTCGAATAGAGAAGAACGCTAACGTTGATATACGACTTGGCCTTGAGCGAATTTTACCCTCTGGGACAACGGGCAGGATGAAAGTGGGAATGACCAGTCTTGAGGGTATGGTTATTGGGCTTGGAGCTGGTAAAAAAGTGGGACCAGTTGAGATTGACTTTTGTTTATCTAGTTCCGACTTTTTTAAGAAATCATGGGGCGGTGGTTTGAGCGTAGATTACCGTTTTTAGCGGGAGAGTTTTCAAGGTTATAGTAAAGCGGAAGGTACGGTGTAAGTACTAAGGAGGGAATTTATATTGAGAAGACGTAGCTCTATTCCCGTTATCGTTATGTTACTATTTACCCTATTATGTTCTATTGTGAATGCACAGGGGCTCTCTGATTCCCAATGGGTCCAAGTGCAGTCGGAGGTAGAAGCACTTAACCTCGACTACTTTAGAGAATTAGCTCTCTGGCAAAGTGTATCAAACACACTAGCTGCGGCATTGGCTGATGTGTCAAATCCCGTCATACCCCAAGGTATTATTGGGGATACGGTGCCAGCAGTCCTGGAAGAAGGCTATTCTGTTACTACAGCAGGGCAGGTTGCATCGAACTTGATCATCGCCAGCCAGTACGGCAGGGACGATGACGTGGAGTTATTCGTGACTCACTTGATCAAGCAGAAGCAAAGTGCAACGATCGTTATCCAGGTATCCGCGGTGCTTGGTAATACCGGCAAGACAACCCAGGATCCTGATCAGCTTAGTGATGTCGTCACCAGCTTGAGTGGTTTTCTTACGCAAATGGGTGATCTTGATTATAGTCAGCAGACGCTCGAAGATACGCTAAGCGTTATGGAAATAGTGGCTTCCCTAGGTGATGCTACTAATATGTTGCAGGTTATCGAGTATCTACAGGATTTCCTAGGACAGATGGGCGGTTCAAGTGTAGTAAGAGGTACCATCCAGGCTTTGTATGAGGCATCCCTCCGGTGTAACACGGCAGAT
This sequence comes from Limnochordia bacterium, assembly GCA_023230925.1. NCBI lineage: Bacteria > Bacillati > Bacillota > Limnochordia > Limnochordia bacterium. The sequence continues at coordinate 62,962 of JALNWK010000005.1, read as the reverse complement.
GAAGTCCATCGGTTGATTGCCCAGATCACGGGTCTTGTTGTAGATGGAGCGGAGCTTGGGATATCCGACACCGGACTTGAGAACCTTCTATCCGCCCTTTCCTCTGCAATCGGACAATCGGTGAGTGCAGCAGAAGTGGAAGGTTTACTTAGTCGCTTACAGGCCCTTTTTCAGGATGCCGCGGATATGGGTATGTCGGGACAGGAAATGACAAGGACTACTTCAGTTCTTTCCAACATTGTACGAAATGGTGAATCTCTCTCCCAGATCAATGCCGCACTTGATACGCTAAGTGATGTCATTGGTGCCGGTGGAGATATTGATGCAGTTGCTGATTTAGTGCTACCGGTACCTGAACCGCCGGAAAAGGATACAGCTCCGACAGAAGCTGAGAAGCTCCTAGCCGCGGCACGGTTGGCCAAGGGTAAAGGACAGTATGCTGAAGCTCTGAGTCTGTACCAACAGGCTTTTGATCTAGAACAGAGCCTGTTAGAGGTGAATCGGGCCGCAGTAGGCGAAGTCTATTTTGAATGGGCGATTCAATTAGCTGCAACTGGCGAAGACGTTAATCTGCAACTGGCCTTAGAAAAGCTTGACTTAGCCATAGACATTCATCCCGCTGGCGAATCCGGATATGTGGTCAATAAGGCGGCGGTGTATCTCGCCCTGGGTAATCTGAAAATGGCAGCAGAGAATTGGGCTGATGCGGTTGACTACTTTGCCTTGGCAGTTGAGCTGGACCAAAGGACGGAATATGATGCGGCCCATGGATCAGCTTACTACCAGTGGGCTTTGGAGCTTGTGGACCTTGGGACTTTGGAGTCCCTGCAGCAAGCCCTGACGAAGCTTGATCTGGCCATATCGGCTAATCCCACTGGGGAGATTGAGTATATAGCAAGTAAGGCGGATGTATATCTAGCCCTTGGTGCTCTGTATTTGGACGGAGCTTTCTATGAGCAAGCGATTGGTGCATATACCGATGCCATTACCCTTGTGGATAGTGAGGAAAACAAAACCGCCCGGGGCCAAGCCTATGCTGCTTGGGCAGAGGCTCTTTTCCTAACTGAAGATTACTTAGGTGCCATTGATAAATACAAACTTGCGACTCTTGATTATCCCGCAGGCTCCGCTCTATACGATGAAAAGCAAGCCCTGTGTTACTACATGCTTGCCCAAGGAGCCGAGGAGACTGATGATGTCATCTCTTACCTCACTAGTGCCCATGAATTGGATCCTAGCTACGCTGCCGACTTAGGTTTTGCCTATGCAGAGCGGGCGGCAGAACACCTCGGCCTTTCAGAATATGAGGCAGCTTACGATGATATGAACATTGCCCTTGGCTTGATTCCGGAACAGGAACAGAATTCAGAACTATGGTACTTGATGGCTGCCACAGCTAATGGGGTAGAGGATTACTCAACAGCGGTAGAATACTGGCTGCGTTGGCTTAATGCCCCTGATGTTCAAGTTGATGTTTATTATTACTATAGTGTGTTCCTGTACTGTGTTGAGGTTGCACAGGATCTAGATACGGCCTTGATGGTGGCAGAACAAGCAGTCCTGTTATTCCCGGGTGGATTCAGTTATCAGATTCTGGCCTGTGCAAACTTGGTTAATGGCAACATTGAGGAAGGGCTATTTACTTATCTTGACGGACTAAAGTTGGTCTTGGCTAGCGAAGACTATACCGATGAGGACATTCAGTACTACATTAGTAATTACTTCGATATTGCTGCCTATGCATTTCTCATTCATCCAGATTTGGGATTAGAGGAAGAGCTATTGGCGCAAATCGGTAGTGTATTTTACGATGCAGTGTCTGCTAGCATTGAGGAAGTGGTCAGCACCTATGATGTGGTAGAAGGGGACTTCCTTAGCGAACTAGCTGTAGTTGGGATTACCGAAGAGCAGGTAAGGACAGTTTTTGATACCTGCATTGATCATTTGTTAGGCCAAGATCTCAATGCGGCAAATATCATTCCTCTTTTAAGGGAGACCCAATTCCAGCTGTATGATGAGCTACTTGCCTTGGCAACCGGTGATTTCGCAGCAACAGCGGAAGCAGTGAACCAAGCCATATTTGAGACCCTTTGGGTTGGTGAGGCCTCCCTCGGGGGTCGGCTACAAACGATTATGGATACCGCAGTAACAACCTTGCGGGGCATATCTGATCGAAATGAGGTTCTGGGTTCAGCTGTAGCTGTGAACCTCCTTTGGGATTGTGCAGATTATGTTGGTTACGACTTGGATATGGAGCAAGCAGTGTTACTCATTGGAGCGACACGGCATATTATTAGCGTCCGTGATGAGATCCGGAAGATGCCCCGGGCTATTGAAATAGCTTTGGCAGAATTCAAAGAGCGGGCTGAGGCGCTACAGCTTGGTGGAATTGCCACAGCCTTTGATGAAGTCTTAGCAGCCAATGATTGGAAGTTTGATGTAGACCGTCGGGATTGGGACTGGAATAGCCTAGAGGAAAACGAACAGGCATTTCTGGAGACATTTCTGAAGGATCCAGTGGGCATCCTACTAGTAATCCAAAGAGCAATGGAAGAACATGATGATGTAAATGATTCAGCCGCAGCGGCCATGGCCCTTTGGCACAGTGTAGGTACCGAGATTCTTCCCGAGGCCATTGGCCAAATTCCGGACTTCACCGTAGAAGAGTGGAATACTGCTGCAACGGCCTTAATGGAAGCCTTTATGAGTCTAGTAACTCGCACACCCATTGAGGATCTTTGGCCAAGCGATGAACAAAAGGCCCGCAATCTAGTCAATCAAGCGATTGCAGCCAAGTCAGCCGGTCAGTACGAAACAGCTATAGACTACTACAACCAAGCCTTTGCGCTCTGGCCCGCATTGCTGGAGGAGAATCGTCAAGCGTTTGGCGAGACCTATCGTGATTGGGCACTGCAATTGGCGGTAGCAGGGGATGAAGCTAGTCTGCAACTGGCCTTAGAGAAACTTAACTTAGCTATTGCCATTCATCCTGATGGCGAAGCAGGCTATGTTGCCAATAAGGCGGCGGTCTATTTCGCCCTGGGTAATCTGGAAATGGCAGCAGAGAATTGGGCTGATGCAGTTAACTACTTTGCCATGGCAGTGCAGTCAGATCAAAAGACAGAATACAACCAGGCCCATGGATTAGCCTATTACCAGTGGGCTTTGGAGCTTGTTGAACTTGGGACTTTGGAGTCCTTGCAGCAAGCCCTAACAAAGCTTGACTTGGCCATATACGTAAATCCCACCGGGGAGATTGAGTACATCGCAAGTAAGGCGGATGTATATCTAGCCCTTGGTGCTCTGTATTTGGACGGAGCTTTCTATGAGCAAGCGATTGGTGCATATACCGATGCCATTACCCTTGTAGATAGTGAAGAGAACAAAACCGCCCGGGGGCAAGCCTATGCCGCATGGGCAGAGGCTCTATTTACAAGTGAGGATTACCAAGGGGCTATCGAGAAGTACCAACTGGCAGCCCTTGATTATCCCGCAGGCTCCGCTCTGTACAATGAAAAGCAAGCCCTGTGTTACTACATGCTTGCCCAAGGAGCCGAGGAGATTGATAATGTTATCTCTTATCTAACCAGTGCCCATGGGTTAGATGCTAGTTATGCTGTGGACCTTGGGTGGGCGTATGTACGTCGTGCGGAAATGGAAGTGAGTTCGACAGAGTGGGCTTTAGCGGAGGCAGATTTGGAGCAAGCCCTAGGGCTACTTAGCGACAGCGATCAGACTGCTCGTATGCACTCAATGATGGGTGTAGCTAAGTATAACCTCGACAAGTTTGAAGAGGCGATTGCCTCCTTGGATAAGGCGATTCACTGGCCCGGTGCCGTATTAGAAGAAGCTGATTTGCACTTGATCATTAGGATCTGCTTGGAGGAGACTCAAGACTTCAATTCTGCTTTGGAATATGCTGAACAGTTGGTGACTGAGTTCCCGACGGTGGATAACTACAGAGTATTGGCAACCACGAAGGTTTTGGTTGGTGATGTAGAAGCGGCTATACTTGTATTGGGTGATGGGCTAAGCTGTGCTTTTGGGTCTGGCTACACTGAAGCACAAATCCAAAGCTATATGGCGGACTGCTTCATGACTTTATCTGATGCGCTCATCGCCTATCCTGACCTGAATCTAACTGAGCAACTGGTTGATGAAGTTTACACAGCACTGAATACCGGATTGAACAGTACAATTAGCGAGGTAAAGACGACCTATAGCGAGTTGGAGCCGAACCTGTTTGCGCGGTTGAGTGAAGTGGGCATTACGGAAGAGGACGCTCGAGGTGTCTTTAATCGTTGTATAGAGCAACTGTGTAGCCAACAGCTTAATGCGGCCAATGTGATTCCTCTATTAAGGGAAACACAGTTCATACTATATGAGGAACTAGCAGCAGTTGCCACATCCGATGGTTTTCCTGAAACGGCCGAGGCAATCAATACGTTTGTATTTGAGACGCTTTGGGTAGGTGAGACTTCACTTGGTGGTCGGTTGCAGACGATCATGAACACCACCTCAGCTGCCCTAAAGACCATATCCGATCGAGGTCAGAATGTTGGCTATGCCACAGCAAATAGTATCTTGATTGAGGCATCTAACCAGGTCAGAACGTTGGATGTAGAGCAAGCCGCTTTGCTAATCGGAGCTGCAAGGCATCTGATTGGGGTAAAGGAGGAAATCAAGCGGATGCCCGAAGTTGTAGATATCGCCATGGTTGATTTCCGTGCCAGAGCCGAGGCACTAAACATGACCACCGTAGCGGCAGCCTTCGATGAAACCCTAGCGGGGTTAGACTGGAGATTCGATGTGGACCGTCGGGACTGGAGTTGGAATGCGCTTGATGAGAATGAGCAGGTTTTCCTCGAGACACTGCTGCAGGATCCCTTGGGGACATTACTCACTATTCAACGGTCCTTAGAGGAGCGCCATGATGTTAATCAGGTTGCGGCTGAAGCACGGCAATTGTGGGAAAGCCTAAGTACGGAAATACTTCCTAGTGCAATCGGGCAAGTTGCAGATTATGAGATCCCTGATTGGAATAGGGCTAGCGAAGCCTTGATGACGGCGTTCATGAGTTTGGTAACAGGTACTCCGATTAGCAGCAAGTAGTGAGTTGCTTCATAGACTTGAGAAGAAGGGCCCCTCCTGATTCGGCGGGGCCCTTTGCCGTTAACGGGAGTGATGCTATAATAAAAGCATATCATCATGGACAGGAATGCTGCGGGGAGCATGGCAATATGGCGATTGTTGTAGAACAGGTGATCAAGTGCTATGGTAGGCGAAAAGTTGTCAATGAAGTCAGTCTTCAAGTGGAACCCGGTGAAATTGTCGGGTTGTTAGGACCTAACGGTGCCGGTAAAACCACGACCTTTTACATGATTGTTGGTTTAGAAAGACCTTCTGCCGGGAGAATATCCGTTGATGGAACCGATGTGACCAGCTGGCCAATGTATAAACGGGCACGGTTTGGCATCGGATATCTAGCCCAAGAAGCTTCCATATTTCGCAAGCTCAGTGTCGAGGACAACATTGTGGCTGTTCTGGAGCTGCTGGATCTGACACCAAAGCAGCGAACTGATCGACTTGAGGAGCTACTCGATGAGTTTGATATTGCTGCTATACGCAAGCAAAGAGGATATGTTCTTTCCGGAGGGGAAAGGCGAAGGGTCGAGATTGCTAGAGCTCTAGCGGCACGGCCTCGATACATGTTACTGGATGAGCCGTTTTCAGGGGTGGATCCCATTGCCGTTGCGGATATTCAAGGCATTATTGCTATGCTCAAGGATAAGGGACTGGGCCTTTTGATTACAGATCATAATGTGCGTGAGACCCTCAGTATAACTGATCGCGCCTATATTATGCATCAGGGAAAGGTTCTGGTTGAAGGACCGTCTTCGGAGATTGCATTGGATCCCGTGGCCAGAAAGTTCTACTTGGGGGATCGGTTTAGTCTATGAAACTATTGGATCGGTATTTAATAAGACTGTTGGTCCCTCCTATTCTGTTTGGGATTGGTGTTTTTAGCAGTATCTTTATTGGCAGTGACATCATGAAGGTGATCCGCTATGTTACGGAATATGGGGCTTCGTGGAATACTGCTGGACGTCTGTTGTTGCTGGGATTACCCCAGATCATTGTTTGGGTCTTACCCATGGCTGTATTACTAGGTGTTTTGCTATCCTTAAGCCAGCTGTCCGCCGCTAGTGAAGTCGTGGCGATGCGTGCCGCGGGAATTAGCTTTTATCAGATTACCCGACCTGCCATTGTGGCAGGGATTGTTGGTACCATCCTTGCCCTGGGAGTTAATGCATATGTTCTACCCGCAGCCAACCTTGAGTCCTCCAGGATCATAGCTGAGGAGGTCAAAGGGACAAACTTGTCAATGGTCCAAAGAAATGTTATTCTGAAGAGGTACGATAGGCAACGAATGACTTGGTTTCTTTATGCGGCGGAATTCGATGGGCAAGAGAAGGTCATGCGAGATGTGACCATGATGGATTTATCTAATGGTAAGCCCCAGCGTACCACTTATGCTACATCGGTGATATGGGACTCTGAACAATGGTATATGAGTGATGCTGTAGTGTACTATCATGATGCCGATGATGGACTTGCTTCCATGCAGTTTGGTCAGGGACGGCAGCCAGCGGATATCGCGTTTCGACCGACGGATATTGCCAGGAACCAGAAACATCCCGATGAAATGACCGCTAAGGAACTAAAGGATCATATCGATATTTTACGTGGGCAAGGTTATGTTGATCCCAAATTACTCACCCAATTGCATGCCCGATTTGCAACTCCAGCCGCCACATTAATGTTTTCTCTTGTCGGAGCACCACTTGGTATTCAGTCTCATCGTTCAGCGTCATCAGTGGGTTTTGGCATGAGTATGGCAATTATTTTAGTCTACTATATTGTGATGACCTTTGGACTGGCTCTAGGAGAGAGTGGGGCCTTGGCGCCGTTTCTCGGTGCGTGGCTACCCAACTTATTTGTGGGAATTGCAGCTGTTATACTGCTAATTAGGGCAAAAAAGTAATGTGATCGGATAGATACGGAGGGTCGGACCGTGGGCGGTTTTGTGTTAGTTGTATTACTGATCATTACCGGTGGAGTTATTGCCTTTATTGGGGATCGGATTGGGATGAAGATTGGTAAAAAACGACTAACCCTTCTAGGTATGCGACCCAGATATACCTCTATGATAATTACTGTTCTTACCGGTGTGGTCATTGCAGCGGCAAGTGTAACGGTAATGTCGATAGTCTCCGAGGATGTCAGAACAGCTCTTTTCCACATGAAAGAAGTAAAACAGGCCCTAGCTACAAGCGAGAGTCGCTATGAGGAAAGCCAGAGACTATTGGAAGACGCCGAAGACCTTCTCGCTGAACAGCAACTAAGGGTGGAATCGTTGCGGTCTGAGGTGACAGTGAAGGCACAAGAATTATCATTCATGGAGGAACAGCGCAATGAAGCTATGCGGGAACTAGAAGAAGCGCGTCAAGAGAGGGCTATAGTGATTCAGCAGCTTCAGGATATCCAAGGCGCTTATTTACAGGCAAAACAGGATCTTGCCACTACAGAGAAGGATCTGGAGTTTGAGAAGGAAAGAGTGGAGAACCTTAAGGATGCAAGTGAGATGATCCAAGCAAAGGTTAGGGAGCTTCAGGAACGGGAGACCTTGCTTGAGACTAAGATTGTCAATCTTTTGGAACAATATCAAAAGCTTGATGAGGCATATCAACGATTTAACGAACAGATGAGGTACGGACATCTTGCATTCAAAGCAAACGAGATAGTCTTTGCTCAAGTGATGGAGGGCGGAAAAGGACAAGACGCCGCACAATTGGATCTAGTGCAGTTTTTGTTACGTGCCAACCAAGTAGCCCTCGGTCGAGGGGCACGAATTGAAGGCAAGGATAACTACGCGATTATGCTATATTCAGAAGAACACTTTGATCAAGTGGTGCGTGTTCTCGGAGAGGAAAGCGGCCAATACGTTGTCCGGGCGGTGGCCCACGGAAACACTGTATTAGGAGAAGGGGTAGTTGTTTGGTTTGATATCAAACCCAGGCAGAAGGTGTTCCAAAAAGGGGAAGTGCTGGCCAGTGTGGAGGTTCTCGGCGGTGATACCCAAAATATAGAGGACGTTATTTTGTCCTTGCTACGGCAAGTTAATGAGTTGGCCATTGCAAAGGGTATGGTCACCGATACCGAAGGACGAGTTGGGCAAACAAGCGGTGAGGAGTTTTTCAAAGCAATAGCTGCGGTGCGGGATAGTGAAGGAACCCTTATCGTAAATGCTGTTGCCCAACATGATACGTGGAATACAGGTAAGCTCCAAATCGAGCTTGTGGTAGCCGAGACTAAAGGAAACGAATGATGCATAGAAAAAGACATTGGGTTTTTTCCATTGAAAGACTAACACCAGCTCAGGTATTAGGTCTTGGATATTTCTCCGTAATTGTAGTAGGCACACTACTACTGAAACTGCCTATAGCAACTCGCCCGGGTGTCGAGTTATCCGTTCTTGATGCAGCTTTTACGGCCACTTCGGCCACCTGTGTTACGGGCTTGAGTGTACTAAATACTGCCACTGGATTTTCCCGGTTTGGTCAAACGATCATAATGATTCTAGTTCAAATCGGGGGACTTGGGATTATGACCATGTCCACGTTGTTTGCCTTGCTCCTTGGCAAAAGAATTGGTATTCGTCAAAGACAGCTGATTCAAGAGGATCTGAATAACATATCTGTTTCAGGCGTAGTCAGAATGGCGCGACTGATCATCGAGATCGCGCTGATATTTGAAGGCATTGGTGCTGTGATTCTCTTTCTTCATTGGGTCGGGGACATGCCAGCAGGTCGTGCCTTTTTCTTCGCGGTGTTCCACGCAATATCTGCCTTTAACAATGCAGGGTTTGATCTTTTCGGAACAAGCCTTGAAGGATTTGTGGGTGACGTTGTTGTCAATCTCGTGATCTCATTTTTGATTATTGCCGGGGGACTAGGTTTTTTTGTGCTAAGAGAGGCCACTGTTAAGCGTAGGTTTCGCATGCTATCCTTGCATTCAAAGATAGTTCTAGTTAGTACGCTAGTTCTTATTGCCGGGGCCTTTATTTTTGTTCTGGTCGCCGAGTACCATAATCCGATGACACTAGGGCCATTGGATCCTGGGGCAAAGGTTACAGCCGCATTTTTTCAGGCCGTGACCCCACGTACTGCCGGGTTCAATACGGTACCCGTAGGGCAAATGCGTCCAGTCACCTTGTTTTTTATATTACTACTGATGTTTATCGGGGCATCACCTGGGTCCACCGGTGGTGGTATCAAGACGACAACCTTCGCTTGTATTATGGTTGCCGTTGGGAACTCCATTAAAGGACAGAATGATAATGTGTTGTTCTATCGTCGAATCTCAGAGAGGACCGTCCGGAGGTCTCTAAGCATCATGGTATTGGCCTTAGCCCTAATAGTCACTGTAACTATGGTGCTCTTAGCTATTGAAGACCTGCCCATCCTGCCCGTCTTGTTTGAAGTCGTTTCTGCCTTCGGTACGGTTGGTTTATCTACTGGTATTACACCAGTATTGTCTGGTCTAGGCAAGCTCCTGATCATGATGGTCATGTTTGCAGGAAGAATTGGGCCAGTTACCTTGGCTCTTGCTCTTGGACGAAGACTTGTGGCTCCTGAAGGGGATGGGGTTCGGTATCCCGAGGGACCTGTTGTTGTAGGCTAGTTTTGGATGGGGGTATTTGAGGGTGAGATGGAGAATCTTTGCCGTACTCGGTCTTGGCCGATTTGGAAGCAGTGTGGCCCGGGAACTGAGTGAAATAGGGTATGAAGTTGTTGCTGTAGATAAGGATTCAGAGAGAGTTCAAGATGTGGCGGATGTTGTTGTTCAAGCGGTTCAGGCGGATACCACCGATGAACGGGCCCTGGAGAAAATGGGGATAAAGAACGTAGACGTGGCCATTGTAAGTATTGGTCAAGACGTTCAAGCCAGTATTCTGACAACCCTTCAGCTCAAGAGTATGGGTGTGAAAAAAGTCTGGGCGAAAGCACAGAATGAACTACACGGTAGGGTACTTGAAAAGGTGGGAGCCGATCGGGTTGTCTACCCTGAACGTGACATGGGGGTCCGAGTTGCCCATAGCTTGGTTTCCGTAAATCTGCTCGACTACATTGAGGTGGCTCCAGACTATAGCATTGCGGAAACAATTGTGCCCCAAAGATTTGCTAATAAGACCCTTGGGGAGATAGATCTAAGGAAGAACTATGGTATCAACGTGTTAGTTGTAAAAAGAGGTGAGGGCCTAAACATTTCGCCTGGAGCAACAGATATGTTAATGGAAGGGGATGTGCTAATTGTGATTGGGCCCCGTAATCAACTCGATCGATTGCAAGTAGATTAGTGGGTCTCCATGGTTTTGATAAGATTTGCTACATTATCCAACACAACGGCGATGGACACAACTATCTGGAAGATATGTTGATTTTCAAGAAGGATTTTGCAGGTTACTAGCGAATGTGATATTGAAGTGTCGGATGTTGTATCCATGCTACCTCTATTCTAGCGTCCGGCAGGTATATTGCCGAAAGGGGGGGTGCTCTTGTTAGTCGCCGGGCAACTACCGGCCGGGCTGTCAAGTATAGATCAGAATTAACCTGCACCCTATGGCTGCATTGACATACATAGGGAGATTTCTACGTAATCAAGTCGTACATGCTTATGAGGGAGGGTACTATCACATGTTCAAACGTACAACACCTGTAATTGTTGTTGCGATATGTTCTCTTGTGGTAGGCTTAGTTTTTACTACCTATGCATCAAAAATGCCATTTCCGGATGTAGCAGAGAACCACTGGGCATATGATGCCATTGCTGAGCTGGCTGCAACGGGTATTGTTATTGGCTACCCTGATGGGGAATACAAGGGAAGCAATTCATTCACTAGATACGAAATGGCTATGGTAATGTCGAGACTCATTTCGGATATTGAGGAATACGCTTCATCAGAGATCGAGTGGCAACTGGGTCAAAGCCTAGATTCCTTTGAGGAGCGAATTACTAAGAGAGTCGCCGGAGAGCTTGGGGACAAGCTTGACGAAGCTATCGCAGCAGAACTTGATACTCTTTCTGCGAAATTTGCCGAAGCCATGGCAGTCCTAGATAAGGCTTCTATCGACCAAAAAGAAGAGATCAGAGAATGTCTGGAAAAGGCAAAGCTTGGTTTGAAAGCGGATTTTGATTCCGCACAGGCGGTGCTTGTGGATCAACTTACAGCCGATCAGGATGCCTTCGAAAAGGAAACCGAGGCATATGTTCGGGCGTTGGTAACAGATCTCGTTGCTGAAAGATTGAGTGAACTAACCCCCGGGCTATCCAAAGAGGACGCCTTGGAGATGTTAAAGCTTAACAGTGATGAGATCGCTGGGCTGACCAATCAGCTGGACCAAGTCAAGGTTATTGCAGAGCTTGCTAGCAACAAAACTGATCTGCTTGAGAAGGAACTGGCTGACTATGGTAACGCATTGGCAGAGGCTCAGGCTTCGGTTGAACGGGCATTGGAGATTGCTAAGGCTAGCAGCGAGGTAGCGGCTGCCAGCAGAAATACAGCTGAAGAAGCCATGCGAATTGGAAACGGGGCCTACTCCACAGCTGCTGAGGCTAAGGACCAGAGTGCTGAAATTGCCAAAGTGCTGGAGGAACTTAAGGCACTAAGCGATGCAACAGCAGAAACCGCTAGTCGGGCCGAAGCAATCGCATTGAAGGTTCAACAAAGCACCGATACTACCGGCCCTGAAGTTGCAGAAATGGCGCAGACCGCTGTTAAGAATAGTGATGCGGCCCTAACCAGATCTGCTGAGGCTGTTGCATATTCCGAGGAGGCCAAGGCCCTTGGCGAGAAGGCAGTCAAGTTGGGGCAAGAGGCACAGGTTTCCGCCGCTGAAGCACTAACTGTGGCAAAGGAAGGACTGGAGATCAGTAAGACCGCCGAGCAGACCGCACTTGAAGCATCCGAAGTAGCCACCAAGCTACAGCAGGTCACAGACCTACTCAATGACCAAATGGGTCTTTTTGACGTGCAACTGGCGGCCATGTCTAAGGATGTGGACGGTCTAAAGGCACTAATCGATCTGAAAACAGCTTCCATCATGAAGCAGCTTGATGCCACCAATGCGGAACTAGAAGACGAGATCGTTGCTGTAAAGAGTGCAATTTCTGTTTTGGACTCGAAGAATGCCGTGATCGATTCGAAGTTAAGCGATCTTTTGTTTAGAATTGGACGAGCAAACAAACAGGTTGAGCGAATCGAAGCGAAACTGGATCTGACTGAGGCAGAATTGCAGGAAGAATTTGATGGCATAAAGGGTATGCTTTCGTTATTTGAGTCTCGTAATGCAGTGCTAGACTCAAAGATGGGTGATCTCCTATTTAGGATAGAACGCACCAACAAACGTGCCGATCGAATCGAGGCCACGATCAGTGAACTCAAGGCCGAGTTGCAGACCGGTGCTACAGGATTAGATGATCTACGCTCCTTCGTGGTGGCGCTGGATACTGAGGTTAAGAACATTGAGAGCACCCAGGAACTCCTGAGTAGCCGGTTGGCAAAGGTCGAGCAAGGACAACAGGAACTGCGAGTGGCCGTGGGAGATCTTGAGGATGCCACCGGAAAGTTGGCAGCACAGCAGCAAGATCTGCGCAAGGACCACGATGCTCTATCTGGTTCCTTTGAGGAGTTCGCGGCTAAGTTTGGGAAGGTCAGGTTCTTTGGTGATACTAGCCTAGAGTTAGTTAACAGGGCTGTCGTGGCAGGGGATGCTGCAAAGCTATACAAAGATCCTCATGTAAGGGATACAAAGACCTCCAATCCGAAGCTGTACGATCCTGCTGTGAGCAGATTCGCACACAAGTTAACCTTTGGTTTTGAGGCTTATCCTAGTGATAACGTACTGGTTAAGGGAAGCTTGGCAACGGTGACCAACTTCTTCGGCAGCGATCCGGACTTTAACGTGCGTCTGTCGGATATGAGTGTCAGGGTGGAAACTCCCGATGTGCTTAGACTAGCTTACTTTGGCTCACTGAGCCATGACGAGATCGCTGGTTCCTTTGACAAATACACCATTAACAAGAAGAAGATCGAGCCACTGAAGATGTTTGGTGTTAGTTCCAAACTCGCCTTTAGCGATACTGTAAGGGCTGATGTGTACTTCTCACGGCTTAATGTGGGTGAGTATCTAGCTGCTGTTTACGGTGAATTTGATGTTGCAACTGGGAAACTGTATACTCGACTGGTAAGTTGGTTCACAGACCCCCATGTTGGCGCCGGGGCACCAGCATATGCTCGTGACCGGGTGGGCCAGATTGGTACTGTAGGCTCGATTGGTAATATTGACTATGACCTAAAGTATACGGTAGATTCGTACAAGGCAGATAGCGTTACCGCAACCGACGTCAAACTTGGGACCAACGTTGGGATTATAGATATTGGTTTCGACTATGGAAACGTTGCTGAGGGATTTGCTCCGAAATATGCGAAGGACTTCAAGAGCAAAGACGGGGATCTTTTACCGGATCAAAGGAAGTATGTCTTAACGGCCTCGGCTCCTGTGTTTGGTGCAAAGCTTACTCAACAAGTTGGTAGACTAGATACTAGTGTGACGAAAGGCCATTACGAACTATCTAATATTACCACTTTGAAGAACGTCGACGTTTTTGGAGCCGAGCTTGGCTATGAGCGCAGGGATATCACGACCAAGGATGACGGTGGTGAAAGCTCCAAGATAGAGAATCTTTTGGATGCTAAGCGGAATATACTCGACTTTGACCTGTATGGTGCATACTTCACCAGAGATTTCTCCACCACTGACGAGCTGGATCACTCTATCGGCAAACTATCTGTTTCCAGAAAGATAGCGCCCTTCGATTTGCCTGTAGTACTTGATTTAGATGTGGCTAATTTGAAGGAGCTTGGTGTCGATGATAGGCAGCACTATCAAGTGGCACTGAATATCGATAAGATGCCAGTAGGTCCCGGAGTCAGTCTTGATGCAACGTATCAGTGGACTACGAGGGAAATCGTAGATAACAAGTGGACCGAACTGGATAAGTGGCAGGAGAACCGCAAGACCGTAGGTGGATTGAGGTCGGTCATTGATGCCGGTGATGGCTTGATGTTTGCTGCTGGGTATCGTGTTACCACAACGGAGGACTTGCTTAGCTCTACTGTAACGGATAAGGTAGGGACTGCCAGTATCGGACTTGATTATACTGGAGAATTGCTCAATGCCAAGGTGGGTGTTGGTGTTGAGTACGGTCAGAGTACTGATTTGCTTACCAATGCTAGTCTTGCTCCAGAGAGTAAGCTTTCACTTACGGCTGATCGTCAGCTTTACGGTGGTAGCTTAAGTCTAGCTGCAAAGCAGAGTGCTGGGCTTGATACCAAGAAATCAGATCGCTTTAGCGCTCGAACTGCTGACATGAAGTATGTTTACCCAATCGGTAACGGTTTTAACATTTCGCTGAGCAGTAACTATGCTGAGCTGTGCTGGGATACCAACGTTGATGAAGATTATCAGGTATGGGAAGCCCTTGCGACAGTTGGGTTCAGCTTCTAAAGGTAATCGAGAACGTAGGCCCCCGGGTGATTTATCCGGGGGCTTTTTTTGGTCTAACCCAGTGTATAGAGAGGGAATAACGGTCTTAAAAGGCCAGTCGAAAGCGGTTGACGGTTAGGATGCTATGGAGTATACTTCGTACAAGGGACTTATTGGCTTTCCTGCATTGTTTATCATTTATTTCTAGCCGTTTGAAGTATGACATAACTTAGAGGGGAAGAATAATTGCGGATTTTGGCAATAGACCCAGGTACGTCTAAATGCGGCATTGCCGTAGCCGACCAACATGGTACAATCTTGCGAGGGGTTGTAGGTGTCGATGCGATTGGCGAGTTTGCTAGAGGATTGATGGCGAGATATGGTCCAGAGGTGATTGTTATCGGAAATCGCACTGGTGCTAGAGAAATAGCCCAGTTGGTTGGTAATGGTTTGCCTATTGAGTTTGTGGATGAGCATCGTTCCAGCGAGGAAGCGCGAAGACGGTATTGGAGGTACAACAAACCCACTGGATGGCGTCGGTTATTACCAACCTCCCTGCAGGTCCCGCCAGAGCCCTATGACGATATAGTGGCCGAAATTTTAGCCGAACGTTTTTTTCTTCACTGCAAGTTTTAAATCCAGTCTGTGATCATAGTATCGAACAAGGAAAACAAGATAAGCATGGCGAATATCACAACCTAGTGAGTACTGCTAAAGGAGGGCGGAAGATGCGAGGACGTAATGTGTATCCATTGGTTATTCTCATTTGTATCCTATTAATTGCCGGGCCCGTGTCCGCCCTAGATTCCTTGAGCGATGTGCCGAAGGAGCATTGGTCATATACCGCGTTTAGAGAACTGGCCGGCTATGGCCTAATCGATGAGGTCTATTCCAGCGGGTTTCAAGATGGTCAGACCGTAAGCCGATACGAGATGGCGTTGCTTGTTTCTAGGATTTTCAGTAGTCTAAACATTGATTCCTGGGAGGAGCAAGGATTTCAGATCCAGGCGCTGAATCGGGCTAGTGCTGGTTTATTGCTACGGTTAGAGAAGGAGTTTCGGCCTGAACTAAAGTTGCTTGGTCTGGATACGGAGTTGGCAGTCTATTCGTTGCAGAACTGGCGCGCCGTTGACATAGGCGAAACCGCGAATACGTTTTACGTTTTCGGAGGTAATGGGCAAGACGGTCGTGTTTTGTATAGGATTTCGCAGCTATTGGCTGGGGAAGAAGGGCACAAAGGAGTGGTGTTTCCTCTGAATGATGTCCTGAATGGTCCAGCCAGTCCCCTCGTATTGAGTATGATTCCCTTAGGGGACGGTCCTTGGTCAGAAGTCAATAAGTGGTTGCCCGGTAGTGTGCAGACGAATTTCTGGAATTCGCAGTTGTTAGTTGCCCAGTCAAAACAAAGAGATCAAAACGACTATATGGCCGCGTTAGATGGCTCCTTTCGATTGACTGATCAGATTATGCTTGACGCCAGTTACGCCTTGAAAGCACCTTCAGGAGTCTGGGATCAGGAAAAAGCGAAGTTTCTAACTAGTCTTGGGGGTAGCTGGGTACTAGGCGGTGGCCTTGAGTTGATTGGAGAGTTTTCTCAATCGGCGGCATCCGATGATAGCGGAAGCTCATTTCGCATTGGCGCACTTTTCACCAATGAGATAATGGAGCTTGCTGGCTGGTACAATCGAGTTCTCGATGGATACAGTCATTTGAGTAGTGAGATTACCCAGGAAGGTGACTTGGCCTTGTACCAGATGGAGTTGAAAATGGGTGATCTACGTTTCATAACTGAGCTTGGGCATAACGAAAACGCCTATGATGGAGAAACGGCAATTAGTAAGACCACATCGGTAGGCGTAAACTACACGGTGGATAATGTAGGCGTTTTACATGCCGGTTATGAGTACGTTGATCTTGATAGTCTTCTTAATAAGAAACTGGGACCTTCTCGTTCGAAAACCTCAGTGGGTCTTGACGTTCTGATTCCTCAAGGCAAGGTAAAAGCGGGTCTGTTGTTTGAAGGGGAACGCGATAATGATCTGGAGGTCCTAAGTACCATGCAGACAACAACGGCCGGCCTAGAGTATTTGCTGGGTAACGACCGTAAGTTGCTAGCAGATATTAGTCTGCAGTCGGGAAATGTAAACACTTTGACAACGTCATTCGGCCTTGGGTTCGAGGTGGGAGGCAATGCTTTGCTCCACCTAGGATATGAGATGGTTGACTTTTCTGGGGATGTGGCCTCGAAGTCCAATCGGGCGAGTGCGGAGTTTACTATTAGGTTTTAAGTAAATGTTTTAATATTTCCTGTGGGGGGGACAAGCATGACCGTTAAATTGAGAGGGTTCGCTATTTCTGTTCTCTGTATTGTTCTAGTATGTGCCAGCGTTCCCGTCTATGGCCAAGGGGTGTTGGACAGGATTGCATTGATTGAGACTATGGTGTATGGGAAGGATTACAGTGCCAAGGATCTTACACCGTTTCAGAGGGTAAGTAAGCTAGAAAGTGATCTTTTTGGTGTAAGTGGTGGTTCAACAGCAAGTCTAGTACCAAGAGTTGACAAGATCTGGAACATGCTTGCGCCTAGTGACGAAGTCGCTGGTAATTTGAGCATGACATTGAATGCTGTGGAATGGTTAACCTTCAACGAGGTCCGGGAGCATAGTTCCTTGGTAACACAGCTAGAGTTTATGGAAAACGCCTATTACGGGAAGGTACTCACCGGGCCCTTTGATGGCCGCATCAAAGGCATGTTGGCCCTGTTCCCGGATATACAGATGCAGTCCGTTGTTGTCCCCGCTGGAACGGTGGTGCAACTAGAATTGATGGACGGGATAGATTCTACCAAGAATCGAGACGGCGATGAAATTAAGTTCCGGATCAACGAAAACGTTTTTGTCGATGATGTCCTAGTAATACCTAAGGGACTGCTAGGAACAGGAGTCGTTAAGCAAGTGACCCAGGCCAAGCAGCTAGGAAGGGATGCCCAGGTTGTCTTGGAACTAGGAAGCGTTAAGGCCATCGACCGTAGTCTAGTAGATCTTATCCCATCGGCGAAGGTGGAAAAGGGTCAGGATGCTGTGGGTTTGGCTGCGCTACTAGGTACAGCAGGATTAGTTGTACTTGGTTCCCCCATAGGCGCTGGTCTGGCGTTTGTGGTCAAGGGTGCAGAGGTGGTCATGCCTGTAGGGACGGTTATTCTCGGAGAAACCGTAGCGGAACTACATATCAATGGCATTGTGTTCCATTAATTGGATGCAGGTTTAGATGTTCTTAAGGGGAGCCGTGTTTCCTAGCGGCTCCCAGCTTTTGGTCTGGTTGTACGGTTCTGTCGGGGAACGCTGCTACATGCCTGACGATGTATGCTGTATCCAGTTACTTTCTTGGCAGAGAAGAAGTATCTTATTGTTAACTCGAGATTTCTAGTTTATCTGGATAAGAATCCTTTATTGAGCATCTGGGGTGTGGATAGATGAGAAAAAGGGTAAATTGTTTGCTTATTATCGTTGTTTGTGTGTTAGCAGCAACTGCCCATGGTGCTGCCGATGAGTACTTGTTAGCGCCCGGCGATGTGTTGCAGATTTCGGTTTGGGGTCATCCGGATTTACTAACTATTGTGCAAATAAGACCGGATGGTAAGATTGGTGTACCACCCCTGACCGGGGATATTGTTGCATCGGGAAAGTCTAGCTCTCAGTTGGCCAATGAACTGATGGAGCGAATGAAGGAGTTAATTGTTAGTCCCCGGGTAACCGTTGTAGTTAAGGAGTTTAGAACGATTCAGGTAAGGCTATTTGGTGAGGTACAGGTTCCCGGTCTATATGATCTGAAGCCCGAGTCAACCATCTCAGAGCTGCTTGCTCGGGCCGGAGGACTGACCCCGGAGGCGTCGATCAGCGAAATTAAGATCACTCGCGACGGCCAATTGGAGATCGTTGATTTTGCCCAGATCGTCAGTGAGGGCAGACGGGATCAGTTTAGTCTGGAGTCAGGCGATATTGTATTTGTGCCAAAGGAGAGGAAAGCCCTGGTCCTTGGTGAGGTTAATGTACCTGGCGCTTACACAGTGCGAGAAGGTACCAGGATTCTTGATTTACTCAGCCTTGCTGGCGGATATTCCAAGGAAGCTGATCTTCGTCAGGTGGTGTTACAAAGAGGAGACGACCAGCATATAGTTGATCTAGAAGTAATACGCAGAAGCGGTGGTGGGGCCAACAATATCGAGATATGTGCAGGGGACATTATGTATGTTCCTAAGGCAGAGCAAGTAGTCATTTTGGGTCAGGTAAATAATCCCGGAGCCTTCCAGGTAATGGGTGATTTAAGTCTGCTCGAGCTGATTGCGATGGCAGGAAATACTACAGAGGGTGCTTTGATAGATCAGATAAGTATTACTCGTAAAGTAGGAGGGCAACAAGAGCGCATTGTTGTCGATCTGGATGCGATTTTGCAAAAGGATCAGAACAAGCCGGATATCCCTATTTTCGGTGGCGATGTTGTCTTTGTTCCTAAAGCTGAGCGGGAGGTTATTGTCTTTGGTCAGGTTCAGCGTCCAGGCTCCTATGATCTCAGACCCGGAAGTCGGCTTACGGATGCAATTGCTATCGCTGGTGGTATTACCGAGTTGGGTGACGCCACCAAAGTCAGTATTAGTTCTAAGGATCAGGCGGAGCCGGTGGTCGTTGACGTGAAAGATGCCATATCTGCACGGCCGAAAGCGGATAATCCACATTTGTCGGGTGGGGATATCATTTATGTTCCTGAGACAAAACGTCACGCCATCGTCTTAGGTGAGGTAAGGAATCCTGGTACATATGTAGTTGAAGAAGGGGTCACCATTTATGAACTCCTGGCGTTGGCGGGTGGTTTGGATGTTACTGCTGACAAGGCGAAGATCAGCATCACCCGGCAGACGAGTGATGCAGTGCTGATTAAGGAGTTGGATCTAGGAGACGCCCTACGTCAGGTAGTTAGTGATGAGGTACTAGTTAGGCCAGGGGATGTTGTGTATGTCCCCGAAGACAACCGGGGTGTGTTGCTCCTTGGAGAAGTGCGTAATCCAGGGTACTTCAAGATTGCGAAGGAATTAACGGTACTAGACGTTTTGGCTCTAGGTGGCGGTCCTACTCCTCAAGCGGACCTGTCGGCGGCAAGCCTAAGCTTAAGAGTCGGCGATGATGTTCGCCTGATTGAGATAGACCTTGAGCAAGTGTTAGCGCGGCCATTTTCAGAGACGAACCGCCTGTTAGAGGGCGGTGAGGTACTTATTGTTCCCAAGGTGGAACGACAAGTGGTCATTTTAGGCGAAATACGGGTGCCAGGGGGATACGAGATTCTACCCGAGGCAACATTATTGGATATGATCGCCTTAGCGGGAGGGCCTACGGAAAGGGCAAATCTTGGGGAAGTCAGTCTGACTCGGCAGACAGCCACAGGGCCAGTGCTGTGTACGATAGATGTTTCAGCGATTCTGAGCAATACTAAGCCAGAGGATAACCTTCCGATAGAACCTAGGGACGTCATCTATGTGCCAAAGGCACAAAAGCAAGTGGTCGTGTTAGGGGAAGTTCAAAGCCCCGGTGTGTTCGATATCCAAGAAGACATTCGGTTACTCGATGCCCTAGCCATGTCCGGCGGCGTGGCTGAACATGGTGATGCGGAAAATGTGCATGTTCTCCTTAAGGACGGAACACGTAGAGTCTTCAATGTCCAAAAGACCATGTCCGATGCTCCAGATGGACTGTTGAGCCCAATTATAGAGCCGGGCGGTGTGGTCTATGTTCCTCGGGCTAGACGGGATATTACGGTGCTTGGGGAAGTGACACGACCGGGAACGTATACGGTGATTGGACCTACTCGACTCCTTGACGCACTTGCTATGGCCGAAGGGACTACACCGGAGGCGGATATTGACCTAATCTGGTTAACAAGCGAAGATAGGGATCAGCCTCAAAGATACAGCCTCCTTGAGGCAAAGGCAGATCCCAAGGGACCATTAAACCCAATTCTTTCCGGTGGGGACGTAATCTACATAGAGAAAGCAGAAGAACGCCAGGTGGTAGTCTTTGGCGAGGTTAATGCCCCGGGTGTATATAACCTAGAGCCGGGTCAGGGTCTGCTAGAAATTATCGGTCAGGCAAAGGGATTTTCGTCCTTTGCTGATGTGGAAGCTGTTGCCCTACGGAGAATCGAAAACGGGAGTTTTGTAAGCAAAGAGATTAATTGCCAAACGCTACTACAAGATGACGGTAGTAGTAATATACCCTTAGTGGGCGGGGATGTCATATTTGTTCCCAAGCGGGTGCGCCAGGTTACAGTCCTTGGTGCTGTAGCAAGACCAGGACGCTATACTCTTGAGTCATCAGCATCAATTCTTGATGTGTTAGGTCTGGCTGGTGGGCTTGCCAAAGAGGCGAACGCCAGTGGTCTTATGCTCTCACGTCCTGAGGGTGCTGAGTTAGAGAAAATAGATCTCGAAGCAGTAGAACAGCAACCCAATATTGCTCAGAACATTATGCTAAGTGGCGGGGAGACCATAGTTGTGCCCCAGATGGCCACTGAAGTGTTGATTTTCGGTGAAGTGAGGAGTCCCGGTGCCTATGCGATCAAAGGTGCTACTTCTGCGTTAGAGGTGGTGGCAAGGGCTGGGGGATTCACGCTTTTTGCGGATACCGAAGAGGTGACCATAAGTCGGCTAACTGACGAAGGGTATTCCCCGATTCAGACCCAATTTGATCTTGTCACACCCGATGTAGTTCGAGGTGGGGATGTTATTTATGTGCCTAGGGTGGAACGTCATATATGGGTGCTTGGTGAGGTACGTAATCCTGGTGTCTTCCAGGTTGATGAAAAGGGTTTGAGTATCATGCAGCTTCTTGCCCTCGCGGGAGGACTAACCAGTAAAGCTGATGCGACAAAGATCAATGTGCACGTAGATGAGCGGAGCCTAGTGGTGGGTCTAGACGGGGAGAATCAACCGCAGAACAGGCTCGTGGGCGGTGAGGTAGTGTATGTACCTGCTACTAGGCAGGGTGTGTTGGTTGTTGGGGAGGTAAGAAATCCGGGATATTACGTTCCCGAGCCGGGCAGTCGTGTTCTTGATCTGATTGCCATGGCCGGTGGTCTAAATGAGCAAACCGCCAGTATGCAGGGGCGGTTGAGTCGGTTTGGAAATGAATCAGATCCATTGCCGATTGACTTAGCGGCCTTGGTTTATCAAGGTGATCCAAAGGAGAACCTTGTTATTCATGGCGGAGATGTCCTCTTTATACCGAAGGAAAACAGGGAAGTTGTTGTTTTGGGGGAAGTACGAATTCCTGGTCGGTATACGATTGCGGCAGGACATGATCGACTGTTGGATATCATTGGATTGGCGGGTGGATTGAATGCTAACGCCCGTCAAGACGCAGTGCGAATCATTCGAGCGGACGGTAAGCAAGAGGAAATAGATTTTGTGGAGGCCCTCACAAATAGCGACTTCAATCTAGGGCTTAAGCCCCAGGATATGATCTACGTACCCCGGGACGAACGGGAAGTCCTCGTGTTAGGTGAGGTCACTCGACCGGGACACTTTGGCTATCAGAAGGGTCTAGGTCCGCTGGAACTCTTAAGTAAGGCAGGCGGGGCAACGGAAGATGCCGATCTTTCTGGGGCCTACATCCTGCGTAAGAGTGCCGATGGCAGTTATTGCAGAATACCGGCTGATCTTGGCAAGCTAACTAGCCAAGACGTCGATGGGTTTGTCCACATTTTGGCCGGCGATGTACTATATCTACCGAGGGCCAATAGGCGGGTATTGATTTTAGGTGAAGTCAATCGTCCAGGTACGTACCTTACTGAGCCGGGAGATACACTCCTTGACCTTATTGGAAAGGCCCAAGGGCCCACTGTTCAAGCTGATCTCGAGAGAGTGTCCTTAAGCCGCGACGATCGGACTGAAGTCTTGGATGCTAAGGCGATGATGGGTGATGTCAATCAGGACAATCCGTTACTGGTCGGTGGTGATATTGTATTCATTCCCCGTGCTAATCGTCAGGTATTAGTTCTTGGTCAAGTGAACAACCCGGGCTACTATATAGTAGATGCCGGCGCCAGAGTCCTAGATGTGTTAGCCATGGCCAAGGACATTACGCCCAAGGCAGATCCTTCCAAGGTCACCTTAGTCCGAGACGAAGACGAGATACGCATATATACGATGGATTTGAATGCGGTACGCCAGCAATATGACTTGACTTCCAACATTGAGGTGCAGGGCGGAGATGTGCTTATTGTGCCCGAAGGGGAACATGATGCACTTATTCTCGGTGAGGTAAGTCACCCGGGAACGTATCCTGTCAAAGAAGGGGAACGGTTGTTTAATCTGATTACCAAGGCTGGTGGACTGGCCCAAGATGAGCTTGGGGAGGCAATTGTAGTCCGCAAAGCAGCCATGGAACCTCGTAGAATTGTGGTTGATCTGCAAACAGTGTTGCACGAGCCAGATAGCAGCGACAACGTAGAGGTCTTTCCTGGCGATCTGGTTTATATCCCCCTCGTGCGCAGACAGGTATCGGTATTGGGTGCTGTGAATCGCCCGGGTCAGTATACGCTTTTAACCGGGGACTCACTATTGGATATGGTAGCAAAGGCGGGGGGATTGCGGGATGATGCTGACGGAGACAGCATCATAGTCGGGGACGAATCGGGAGAGGAAATCTACAGTCTAACCCGTATCGCCTCAGGATTAATGGATAGTCCCCTACTTAGTCCAGGCTGTGCTGTGTATGTGCCGATGCTAACACAACAGGTCTTAGTCTTCGGGGAAGTACGCAATCCTGGGGCCTATCCCTTAGGAACTAACAATCGGTTAGTTGACATTATTGCCCTAGCGGGAGGGGTTACCGATCGGGCTAATACCCAAAGCATTACCCTAAGCAGGGCAGATGGAGCAGTAACCCATGTCTTTGACTTGTTTTCGCTATACAAGCTGCAGGGTGATGATGTCCGGATATCCCCCGGTGACATTGTCTATGTACCAAGGGCTCGTAATGTGATGGTTCTTGGACAAGTACGTAGTCCAGGTGCCTATCTTCTTCCGCAAGGGTCTCGGCTCTTGGATGCAATCAGTTTGGCTGGAGGAGTGTTGCCCGGGGCAAGTCTAGACCAAATCACCATTACCAGAACTGAAGACGACCAGGATGTTATCTTGCAGGCAGATTTTCATGCTCTGACCCATCAGCTGGCGCTTAACACGAATTATCCGATCCAAGAGGGAGATGTGATTTTTGTCCCCGAAGCAAAACTGGAAGTGGTTGTATTGGGACAGGTTAAGCAACCGGGAATGTACTCAATCGGCCCCGATACCCGTGTTATGGATGTAATTGCTATGGCTGGCGGTCCAACAGAGCGGGCAGCCCTGCAATCGGTGGGGATTTACCGGGGGGCGGATGTTTCCCAGGTTGGAGAGGCGTCCTTGGGGGATAAGCTGTTATTCGAAGGGGATGTAAAGAAAGCAAATCCAATTGTGGTTGGTGGCGACATTATCTATGTACCCGAAACGACATCCCCAGATTGGAATACCATCTTTCAGTTCCTCACAGGGGTTAAGTTGTTTAAGGATCTGGTTACTGGGTGGTAGGGGGGTAGTAAAACATGGAAAGCATGGAAATCATGGAGTACTGGCGAATCATAGTCAGGCGCAAGGAGATCATCATCGTTTTGCTCCTGACCGCGCTCATCAGCAGTTATGTTGCCAGTGAACTTACAGAGCCGGTCTACGAAGCTTCTACGACGATTATGATCCGTGATCCGACTAGCAGCCTCGAGATTCCCTTTTTCGATACGGGGGCGTTATCAGGGAAGAACCCTGTGCAAAACTACGTCGAGATTCTAAAAAGCCGTCATTTGGCTCAGTTTGCGGCATCGAAGCTCGGATTAGAAGATGACCCCCATTCCTCTGAGTTTCTGGGTTTTAAGCAAGGTATTAGTGTGCTACCTGTACAAGGGACAGATACGATTCGGATTAGTGTTCAGTCCACGGATCCTAAGTTCGCCGCTGAGGTGGCAAATACTGTAGTTGAGGCCTTCATTGAGTTGAATCAACTGGCCAATCAAGAGGAGGCAAGAAACGCAAGGGTCTTTATTGAAGAACAGCTGACCATCGTACAGCAGGATCTACTGGCCGCGGAGGAGGCGCTAAATAGGTACCGGACTGAGCATAAGGTAATTGCGCCCCTACAGGAGAGCGCGTCATTGGTTTCAGAGTTGAGCGCGCTAGACAAAATGATGGCCGAGACGATGGTGCAGATTAGTGAGGCAAAAACTCGAATGTCTAAACTAGAGGAGCAGTTAACACAGCAAGATCAGACCCTGATTGCCTCCCGGTCGGTCACTGATAATCCGCTCCTAATGGAACACCGGGCCGAGCTCGGACGCTTAGAGGTGCAGCTTGCAGCGTTGAAACAAACATATACAGGTGTTCATCCGCAGGTGATAGCTGTTGAGGCACAAATCGATGAGGTGAAACGGCAGATGGCTGTCGCCCTTCAAGATGTCGTTGATAGCGAAAGCCGGGCGACAAACCCAGTGTACCAGAGTATTCTACAGGATCTGATTGCCTGGCAAATTGAGGTCATTGCTCTTGAGGCTAGGTTGAGTACTCTACAAGATCTGGTGGAGGACAAGCAGCAGGCTATGGGAGGCCTACCCAGTACAGAAATGGAAGTACAAAGGCTAACGCGAAACCTTAGCGTAACCGAGGAGTTGTACACTCTCCTTCTGACAAAGTATGAGGAGATCCGGATCACCGAAGCCATGAAATCAGCTAACGTGCAGATCGTGGATAAAGCGGTGGTGCCTCAGCATGCGATCAAGCCAAGAAAGAAACTGAACCTGGCTATATCAGGGTTTCTGGGTCTGTTTGTTGGTTGTGGTTTAGCCTTCTTCCTAGAGTATATTGATACCACAATCAAGACCGCTGAAGAGGTAGAGGAACTGTTGGGATTGCCTGTACTGGGGATGATTCCTAACTTTGATGATTCCAATAGACCACGAAAACGCAAAAGGAAACGAATGAGCCCCAAAAGTGGCTCTGCAAAACGTAGTATCTGATAGAGTCGGGAAGTGAGAAGCTTGGACAAGCGAGCCAGTGGTGCTATCACAAACCTAGATCCAAAATCGCCGGTAGCCGAAGCCTATCGTATGCTGAGAAGTAACATTCAGTTTGCGGGCATCGATCGGGAGTTAAAGACGCTCCTTATTACCAGCGCAGGTCCCGAGGAAGGAAAGTCGACGACCCTTCACAATCTTGGGGTAGTAATGGCCCAAAGTGGCAAGAAGACAATTATTGTCGGGTGTGATATGCGCAAACCAACCTTGCATCGTATCTGTGGAGGGCATAACCGGGTGGGCATAACCACCGTTCTCTTGGGTGAGATGTCTGTGGATGAGGCTATCCAGAAGACCGATGTCCCGGGTCTTTCGCTACTGAATTCAGGACCAGTTCCTCCTAATCCATCGGAGCTTGTTGGTTCAGCGGGGATGGAACACCTACTTGATGAACTAAAGGGGAGGGCGGATATCGTTTTAGTTGACAGTCCTCCGGTAATCGCCGTGGCCGATGCAGTTATACTCGCCGCAAAGGTAGATGGAGTCATTCTTGTGGTAAACGCAGGGCATACCCAGTATCAAGCTGCAAAGGATGCCAAGGCAGCCTTGGACAACGCCAAAGCCAACGTCATCGGTGCGGTCTTAAACAATGTTCAGGTCAGTAAGGGGAATTATTACTACTACTATTACTACTATGATCAGACTGAGGAACAAGCCTGATGGTTGTAGTTGATATTCATACGCATGTTCTTCCGGGCCTTGATGATGGTGCGGATAGTATGGAAGAAGCCGTGGCAATGCTTCGCACAGCAGAGGAAGCGGGTATTGCTAGCGCGATTGCAACTCCCCATTTCCTGATGAAAGATGAGTGGGAAAGCTATATTCACGCTGCGCAGTTGTCCTTTGCAGAACTAACTAAGCAAGCGGCGGGTAATGGTCTGGGAATATCCCTTCATTTAGGCTTTGAAGTGGAGTTTGATAGCGGTCTGCTCAATATCAATGACGTTACTCCGTTGACCCTTGCAGGTACCGGGGTTTATTTGCTATTAGAGTTGCCGTTGAATCAGATTCCGCCCTGTGTCGAGGAGGTCCTATTCCGAGTCCTAGTTAAAGGAGTAATACCTATCATTGCCCATCCCGAGCGGAACGCGGTGGTGTATCATCAACCGGAGTTCTTGCATTGGCTAGTGGAGCAGGGGGCATTGCTTCAAGTTAATGCAGGCAGCCTGCTTGGGGTATTCGGGACACGGGTGAGGGAAGTGGCCTGGTCCCTACTTGAAGCCAAAATGGTTCATGTTATTGCCTCGGACATGCATCGTAAGTCAGGACATCGGGGAGTATGTTATGGACAAGTGAAGCAGGAGCTCCAAGGGCGAATTGAACCGCATTATTTGAAGGCACTCTTGGAGGATAATCCCTCGGCAGTGCTTGCGGGGCGAGAAGTCAAGGTTGAAGATCCCCTTCCCCTGCCGAGGTTTGGTGTAAAGCCCCCTTGGTGGCAAAGAATCCTAGGAAGGCTAAAAGGCTCTAACGAGATTTGAAGTCACGAGCATAGCGGACTGTTCTATGCTGTGAAAGGCGGTGTTGACGGGCTACATCTAGGAGTAGAATCTGTGGTTGTGTAGCCGAGTTAGATGAAAGTGATGAGTGTACCCATTAAGATGATCGAAATTCCCCCAAGACAGATACGTAGAAGGGCAAGTCAGGAGGGCATCAAGACCCTAGCTGATTCTATCGCCGAGGTGGGTCTGTTACATCCGATCACAGTAAGGCCATTAAAGGGGGATATGTATCGTCTTATCGCCGGCGAAAGACGATTTCAAGCCTGTAAATTGCTAGGATTTGAGTACATTGAATGTATTATCGCGGATCAGACTATTGATGCGACCCGTTTTCAACTGGTTGAAAACGAGCAGCGAAGTGAGCTGGATCCCTTGGAACGAGCTGTCTGTATTATGCAGTATCTCAATGAGACTGGGCTTTCCAAGAACGCCTTGGCGGAAAAGATAGGCATTCCCCGCACCACTATGCTAAACTGGCTAC
Organism: Limnochordia bacterium; assembly: GCA_023230925.1. Classification (NCBI taxonomy): domain Bacteria; kingdom Bacillati; phylum Bacillota; class Limnochordia; species Limnochordia bacterium. Next base: position 35,225 of record JALNWK010000005.1, on the reverse strand, counting down.
TTATCTTGGAGGCGAGTGAACGGCATCAGCGGGCAATTGTGAATAACTTCCAGGGAGGAACTAGTGTACTGACTTTGTCGCATCTAGCCGTGGCAAAAAGAACAGCCAGACGTCTAAAAAAGGATCAACTCCAGGATCAACTGCTTGATCTTGCCGAAGAGCAGCAACTAGCGCGCAGCGATCTAGAAAAGGCATCCAGACTCCTCATTGAAAACAGAAAGCTAACGCCCATGGAGGCGATTCGTCGGGTGCGACCCGTTGAAAAGTTTAGACAGCCCCGACTTCAGGAGCAAAACCCACGCCTTGCCAGTGAACAGGCAAGCGTTATCTCGAAGATAAATGAGGCCTTAGATGAAGCTGGGCGGTACTTCCACCAGTTGGATCAGGGTCCAAGAATCGTTCTTAAAGAACAGGAACGCCAAGTGCTAACCACGAAATTAAGAGAGATTGAGGAGCTGGCGTTAGATTTGGCTGCTGTCTTAAGCTCCACAAGGGATTAGGGGGATTGTGATGTTTAGAAAATGGATACAAGTGGTGGCAATATGTATAGTACTCCTACCCAACCTAGCTTTTGCCGTTGAGCCGCTGAAATTAACCATTGATACATATCCGAACCTAGTATTTGAGGTGATTTATCCTCAAGACGTTGACCAGCAGGAAGTAATTAAAGATCTAGACAAAGTCGAAAGCATTCTAGGCCAGGACATGACTAAAATCGCGGTGTCGGAGAAAAACAGCGGTGCCCTATATGGCCGACCACCGCGTATTGATGGACGTATTAGCTATTCATTGCCTTTAGGTGAGATTGTGTCTGTGTTTGAAAGATTTGCTGAGACTGAGTGTACGGTGACCGTGGATACCGCCATAGGGTGGGAACTGGCTGGTGACCTAGACACTGTCTCTCATACGGTGGAAACCAAAGGTACCCTGAATCACTACAAATACACGGGAACAACGTCGCAGGCTTGGCCTACCCTAGGGATTGATTACTCGGTAGAGAGAAAAGGTCTGGTCTTTTTCATTGTTCAGATTGTGCTCTTGTGTATCGCTGCACCGTTGGTTATGTACCAAGGTGGTACCTATGTAGTGGATCTAGTGATACAGAAGCGGCGCCATGAGGATCTGAAGAAGATGATTTCCTGGGTTAGTGTTGCCAGTACACTAATCGAGATTGGGGTAATCTACCTGGGCTTTCAGATTTGGCATTGGATCCCTGTCGGAACTTATTTTCTTGGCTTCAATGGTGCCTTCCTCACTAGTATGGGAAGTGTTCTTGTGTCCATGGTTTTATTGATGGTTGCCGGGTATAAGGTTGAAAAGCGAGCCAAAAAGTCAGGGGTGCTATGAATTGCGGGGAATAACTTATATTATCAATGGAAGTGTAGTGACCCCAACTGGGATCATCTCCCCAGGATATGTGGGTCTTAGTAATGGCTGTATTGCCGAGGTAGGACCGATGGACGCATTATGTGCGTCGTCGGATTCTGAGACCATTGATGTGTTGGGCTGTCTTGTCCTACCGGGCCTAATCGATATCCATACCCATGGCAGTGGTGGGTTGGAGGTATTGACTGCAGATTGGCAGGACATGGCCAAGTTAGCAAGGAACATGCTTAGGTTTGGAGTGACTTCTTTCTTGCCAACACTGACAGCCACTAGGCTACAGACCATGTACCAAACCACCAAGGCCGCACGCATTGCCCAAGGGAAGAGTCATGGTGGTGCCAACATCCTCGGAGTTTACTTCGAAGGTCCGTACATGAATCCCGAGTACCGGGGAGCTCAGCCTTTGGAGCATGTTCGAAACCCGGTGCCCGGTGAGTACTTACCACTTCTAGATGAGTGTGAGGACATGCTACGAATAATGCTTGTGGCGCCGGAATTGCCCGGGGCGCTAAAACTCATTGAGGAGTGTACCTCGCGGGGGATCATAGCTGCCTTGGGTCATTGTAAACCAACCTATGAACTCGCAAAGCAGGCAGTGGCCTCTGGTGCTGACCATGCGGTTCATGCATTTAACGCTTGTCCGGATTTCAAGAAACGGGATCCGGGGCTGGCGGGGGCGTTCTTGAACTCCGAACAGATGTATATCGAGATTATTGCCGACGGTAATCATTTGCATCCAGCTGCAATTGAGATCGCCTACAAGCTAAAAGGACCGGACAAGATGATCCTGATCAGTGATAGTGTACCCCTAGCGGGGCTACCCGATGGGGTATACGAGTGTTGGGATCAGCACATTGAGATTCGGGGCTCCAGAGCTAATCTTGCCGATAGTCCTGGTGTGCTTGCAGGTAGTGTAGCGGGTCTTAATCAGTGCTTAGGTGTGGCGGTCAGTGATGTGGGTATTCCCCTGGAGAATGCGGTGCAGATGGCTTCAACCACTCCTGCAAAGCGCCTAGGGCTGCAGAGTAAGGGCCGTATCGAGCCGGGGTTGGACGCAGATATCGCGGTTCTAAACCGGGATTACTCTGCGCGGATGACCTTGGTCGGTGGCAAGGTGGGTTTTAGGCAGGACGACTAATATAGCTTTAAAGGATATGATTTATTCGATGATTGGGTCGATGAATTGATTGACATAGGTTAGTTTTCCATCTCCCAATCGTAATACCTCGTCTATGAACAACTTGTTGACTTGCTCATAGACAAGATGCTTCTTTGCTGGGTCTTGGGGTTTTTTCTCCGAAATCGGTGGCCCAAAGGCTACGCGCATGTTGTGTTTTTCTGGGACAATAGCGCAGGGAATGATGGGAACTTCCAAGCTCGTGGCTAGCATTGCAACCCCGGGCAGAGGCTTGTATACTAACAAGTCGTTCGAACGTTCACCTTCAAAGAAGATTCCGACTGCCTTACCCTCCTTTAACAGGGATATGGCTTTGCAGATTGCTCTCCGATCACTTTTCCCTCGTTTAACAGGAAATCCTCCTAGCATGGTGAGAAAGACCCGGGAAAAGAAGGAGTTAAATAACTCTTGCTTAGCCATGAAGTGGACCTTCCGCGGACAGGCAATGAAGACAAAGATAGAATCATAAAAAGTCACGTGGTTTGGTGCCAGAATAAAGGGACCCTTCTTCGGAATGTATTCTGTCCCTACAATTTCCCATCGATATCTAATCTTAAAAACGACAGACCAAAACAGTCTGTACAGTGTATAGACCACTCCACACACCGAGGTTGCGTTATTTCAAGTCTTTGGATTCGAGGAACGCAGGATTCCCTCGGTTTCCCTCCTTCATATCTATCTTCTTCATATTCGAAAGTGTCCTTTGAGAAACCCCTGGTAAACCTTGTCTGCTGAGGGCAAAACGACCGACCTGTTCCTTTAGTATTTACACTTTGTGTATTCCCTTAGACTATGGGAAAATCATACTGGCATTTGTGCGCTTCCCTCACCAACTAAGATCTAGTAGGATAGGTACTGCACAGCCTTCGACTTTCCCATCACCAACAGATATGACCCCGGTGAGTTCTACGGAAGCCAATTTACCGTACCCTTAGGTAACTGCTCATCGAAGTTACCCCGGTCACCACTTTGAACAGTGAGCCTGATTCTATTAGTGGGTACTATACTCTTACGTCTCATCATCAAAGATTTACAGTCTACAATACTTCAACACTCCAGGCCCTTTTTCCTTCTATATCTTGGCAGCATTATCGGGGTGTGATATGATGAATTCTATAAAGGAGGAGTTGTCTGGTGTTGCTGACTATCGATGTGGGAAATACTAATATCACAATCGGAGCGTTCAAGGGCGAATGCCTGCTAAAAACCTGGCGGATAGCCACCCGCTCAGACCGGACAATCGACGAATATCGGTTAATGTTTCGGGCCTTTCTTGAAGAAGTAGATTCCTCAAATGGTCTAGTCCATGGTTGTGTTATAAGTAGTGTAGTGCCAAATGTTACTCCCCTTATCACTGAAACTGTACGGCATCTTTGGGCTGTTGACGCATTAGTTGTTGGTCCAGGAGTAAAAAGCGGGATCAAGGTGCGCGGGGATAACCCCCGGGAAGTGGGTGCCGACCGCATTGTAAATGCAGTAGCCACCTATCAGTTCTATCCAACGCCAGCGATCGTTGTCGATTGCGGAACTGCTATTAGCTTCGATGTGGTTACAGACAAAGGGGAATATATCGGAGGGGCAATTGCACCTGGTGTTGGCATGGTATCCGATGCTCTTGTTGTTCGCACAGCTAAACTGAAACGGGTGGAGCTAAACCGACCAGTACGCGCAATCGGACGCAATACTGAAGAGTGCATGCAGTCTGGTATTGTGTTTGGGTATATTGGTTTAATCGAGTACATCTTAGATAAGATTGCCAACGAACTTAATGAGGAACCCTATGTTGTTTTTACCGGGGGACAAGGCGGGGTTTTGATCAATGAGTTTAAGGATCGGTATACACATGATCCCGAGCTGACCCTGAAAGGACTACAAATTATTGCCAAGTTGAATGGGTGGTAGAAATGCAGGGTAAAAGAGTAGTACTTGGCATCACCGGAAGTATCGCAGCTTACAAAGGGGCTCAGATTTGCAGTGATCTAGTCAAAGCAGGAGCAATAGTTGACGTGATCATGACTAAGGCTGCCATGGAGTTTATAGGGCCACTAACATTGCAGAACATCGCTAACAGTAAAGTGCACACGGATATGTTTGCTCTACCAGATAATTACGATGTGGAACATATATCCTTAGCACAGAGCGCGGATTTGGTTCTAATTGCCCCGGCTACTGCTAACTGTTTGGCAAAGCTGGCTTCAGGTCTGGCAGATGATTTACTAACTTGTACAGTCTTGGCCTCCAAGGCGCCTGTGGTAATCGCTCCGGCAATGAACACAAACATGTATCTAAACTCCATTACCCAGGAGAACATCCAAAGACTCAAAGACCGGGGGATGCGCTTTGTTGAGCCGGCCTCCGGTAGATTGGCCTGTGGAATGATTGGACAAGGTCGTCTTGCTTCTGTGGACCTGATCGTGGATACGGTGCGTCTGGTCCTCGGGGATGCGGGAGACTTGGCCGGGAAAAAAATAGTGGTCACTGGGGGCGGCAATCGAGAGCCTATTGATCCGGTACGCTTTATCGGGAATCGTTCCTCTGGCAAGACCGGAGTTTATATAGCCAGGGAGGCGCGGGATCGGGGTGCCCAGGTCGTGTTGATCTCAGGTCCGACGGAATTGACCCCGCCGGTTGGCGTGGAGTTTGTTGGGGTTGAGACTGCCTTGGAAATGCTAGCAGCAGTGCAAGAACATACTAAGTCTTGTGATGCGTTGATTATGTCTGCGGCTGTTGCCGACTATCGGGTGGAAAATGCAGCTTTAAGCAAGCAGAAAAAGCAAGAGCGGCTGACGATAGACTTGGTCCAGAACCCGGATATTCTAGCCAGCACCAACGGTGATTTTATTAAAATTGGTTTTGCCGCAGAAACAGAGAATCTGTTGCCTGCTATGAAGGAGAAAATACTCAAGAAGAATCTTGATCTAATCGTGGGCAACTTGGTAGGGCAGCCCGGCCGCGGATTTGAGTCTGAGACCAATCAAGTGGTGATCATGGATCGAGAAGGCACCACGGAGCATTGGCCTATGATGGAGAAAGAAAGGATGGCAACGAAAATTCTAGATCGACTGCAAAATCTACTTGCCGAAAAGTAGCATATGCTGTATCATTAAAAAGATAATATACAAAGCTAATTGCTTTGGGTATCAGTAATAGTGTTTGCCGCTTGGATCCAAATGACCGAGACGGTTCTTACTGGATAGTAAAGTCAACCTGCGGTCAAACTGCAGGTTTTTTGTTTTGGGGGGTGAGGAAATGCATAGTGGTCAATTGGCAACTTATTTTGGAGACATCGGCATTATTGGTGCTGGTGCTGTTGGTTTTGGTCTAGGCTATGCTCTTCAAAAAGCGGGCCTAGGTCCTGTGGCTATTGCCAGCCGCACCGAGGCTAGGGCATTAGAGTTGGCCGATGGGCTCAAACAAGGAAAGGTTTGCACTCCAGAGGAGCTAGTAGCTTTGTGTCAGACGGTGTTTCTTACGGTCTCCGATGATCAGATCAAGAAGGTCTGTGATGAGTTAGCTTGGAACGCGCAAAGTATCGTAATCCATTGTAGCGGAGCCCATAGTCTTGACGTGCTAGGCGCGGTGCATAGCGCCGGTGGTCGGCGGGGAGCGTTCCACCCGTTAAGTAGCTTTCCTAGTCGTAGCTTGAGTAAAGAACGATTTCAACGGACTTTCTTTGGAGTTGAAAGTGATGATGATACCCTCCAAGATGCTCTGATTTCCTTGGCGGAGGCTATTGGTCAAGGGGCCTTGACCGTTGCCGGAGAGAAGCGTGTCTTGTACCATATTTGTGGAGTCATAGCATCTAATTACCTGGTTGCTTTGGTTGACGCGGCATTGGATCTGTTCTGTACCGTTGGGTTTACCCAAGAGGAAGGATTAGAAGCCCTTTTGCCTTTGATCCTAGCTACCTGTGATAATATCCAGCGGGTTGGCTCAAAGGAAGCGTTGAGTGGACCCATTGCCCGGGGAGATACGGGGACAGTCCTTACGCATCTTAAGGCGCTACAGGAGCTAGGGAATCCAGATTTGCAGGCCCTATACGTAACCCTTGGACGGTTAACAGTGAATGTAGCTTGGGAAAAGGGGACAATAACAGATAGGCAATACGAGATCCTCATGGATGTCTTTAAACAAGAAGGGAGGATGGGCAATGCGGAATATGCTTAAAAGCAAGCTGCATCGAGCTAGAGTCACCGATGCCAATGTTAACTACGAAGGTAGTATCACCATAGACGAGGGATTAATGGAACTAGCTGATCTAGTGCCGTGGGAAAAAGTGCAAGTTGTGGATGTGACCAACGGGGCACGACTTGAAACCTACGTTATACCAGGTGAGAGGGATAGTGGCTGCATTCAGATAAACGGAGCGGCGGCCCGTCTTATTTTCCCGGATGATCTTGTAATTATTTTTTCCTACACTTGGGTTGATGAGGCTACAGCTCGTGAGTATGAGCCTCGGATCATATTACTGGATCAGCATAATCGTCCGAAAAAGGCCAAGGAGGCATAGATATGAGTATAACCACTACAGATATTCGCAGTATGAAAGGACAAAAAAAGATCACCATGGTCACTGCCTACGATGCGCTAATGGCGAAGATCGTGGACTCTGTAGGTATCCCCCTAATTTTAGTGGGAGACAGTGTTGGGATGACGTATATGGGTCTACCCACTACCGTACCAGTGACTATGGAGCATATGTTGCATCATACCAGGGCGGTCATGCAGGGCGTGAGTAACTCTCTGGTTGTTGGGGACCTTCCTTTCATGAGCTATGCTACCGAGGAAGTAGCATTGATGAACGCTGGTCGTTTCTTACAGGAAGGAGGGTGCCATGCGGTCAAACTAGAAGGTGGGCAAGAGGTTGCCGGGGTAGTGCGCCGCTTGGTGGAGGCAGGTATACCGGTGGTGGGTCACATTGGCTTGCTTCCCCAATCGATTAATCAACAGGGTGGCTATCGGATCCAGGGGAAGACAGCGCAACAGGCCCAGAAACTAGTAGACGATGCCAAGGCTCTAGAAGAAAGTGGGGCTTTTACTGTAGTGCTTGAGGGGATTCCTGGCGAACTAGCAGCAAGGATCACTGGTTCCGTTGGAATTCCCACGATTGGAATTGCGGCAGGTCCAGACTGCGATGGTCAAGTGCAGGTTATCACCGATCTGTTAGGAATGCAGGAGGATTTTGTCCCCAAACATGCCAAGCAGTATGCGAAGTTGGCTTCTGTTATACGGCAAAGCTTAACGCAGTACAAGGCGGACGTTGAAGAAGGACGGTTCGGCCGTTAGGGGGAGTGTCAGTTGAGACTCTGTAGGACGATTCAAGAAGTACGCGATTACCGGGACAAGGTCCAAGGAAGAGTCGCTTTGGTGCCAACGATGGGTTACCTGCATGAAGGTCACCTAAGCTTGGTGCGCAGGGCAAGAGAGGAAAATGACGTTGTGTTCGTGAGTGTTTTCGTCAATCCCACGCAGTTCGGTCCCAATGAGGATTTTGCCAGGTATCCCCGGGATATGCAGCGAGATTTAGCCCTACTAGAAGCAGAGAAGGTGGATGCAGTCTTTGCACCGGACAGTGGAGAGATGTACGTTGAGGGATTCAGCACTTATGTTGAGGTAGAAGGGCTGAGTAGCTCCTTTGAAGGGGCAATTCGGCCGAGACATTTCCGAGGAGTAGCAACAGTTGTTAGCAAGTTGTTCAATATTATCCGACCTGACTATGCCTATTTCGGACAAAAGGATGCTCAGCAGGCAGCGGTGCTAAGAAGAATGGTCAAGGACCTGAACCTGGATGTGACCATAGTGCCATGTCCGATCATTCGGGAAGAGGATGGCCTTGCAGCAAGCAGTAGAAACATCTATCTCGGCGAGGAAGAACGCAAAGCAGCTGTTCTTCTTTACCAAGCACTTCTGGCTGGGTTACAGTTGTGGCAGGGAGGAGAAAAGAATCCTGAAGTGATTACTGGCAAAATGAAGGAAGTTATGCAGCATCCCTTGATCTCCCTAGACTATGCCGCGGTTGTATGTGAGGATGATTTTTCCCTTGTCAACGAGGCAACGGAAAAAGACCTCTTGATTATTGCGGCGAAAGTTGGTACAACTAGACTAATAGATAACATGCATTTGCTGTCGAAAGGGAGAGGAGGAGTTACAGTTACCCTCTAGGTGACTGTGATGCGCGTTTAATGGTGAGAATATCGAATAGAGCAGCCAACATATCTCCATCTGCCACACTTAGTGTGGATGCTATGGCGAAAGCCATGCGAAAAGCCGGTCATGATGTGATTGGTTTTGGGGCCGGGGAGCCCGACTTCGAGACTCCCCTTTATATCAAAGAAGCAGCCATTGCGGCCTTGGATGCCGGATATACCCGGTATACTCCAGCGGGCGGGATTATTGAGCTTAGGGAGGCCATCTGTAACAAGATGGTGGCGGACTATCAGCTGGCCTATGAGCCTGATCAGGTCGTGATTTCCTGTGGGGCCAAGCACAGCCTCTATAATCTCTTTCAGGTCATATGTGACCCCGGCGATGAAGTGATCGTTATGGCCCCTTATTGGGTCAGCTATGTTGAGCAGATTAAGCTCGCCGATGGGGTGCCGGTGATTGCTAAGACGAATGACACAATTACTTTTCAGCCGGAGCTTGGCGCGATTCGAGCGGCGATTACTCCTCGTACGAAGGCAATCATTGTCAATAGTCCTTCTAATCCTACCGGAGTTGTTCTGAAAAAAGAGTTTTTGCTTGCTCTTGGGAAATTAGCTGTAGAAAATGACTTGTTAGTTATCTCCGATGAGATCTATGGCAAATTGGTCTATGGGGATGCGGAACACATTAGCTTTCCCTCCTTGGTGGAGGAATTCAAGGAGCGAACGGTTCTCATCAACGGTGTGTCCAAAACCTATGCCATGACCGGTTGGCGAATAGGCTATGCGGCAGGGCCTAAGGAGATCATTAAGGCTATTTGTGATCTACAAAGTCACAGTACGTCTAATCCCAATTCTATTGCACAGCAGGCAGCTGTTGCCGCTTTAGTCGGTCCTGATGATACTGTGTATCAAATGCGTGAGCAGTTTGACCGACGTAGGCAATATATCGTAGATAGACTGAACGAAATCAGAGGGATTAGTTGTTTTAGGCCCGAGGGGGCTTTCTACGTGTTTCCCAATATTAGCGAGTTATATGGCAAGGCCATTAATGGGTTTGTGATCAAGGATTCCGAGGGTTTTGCCAAGAGTCTGCTTCAGGAAGCACAGGTTGCGGTTGTGCCAGGAGTTGCCTTTGGCTCAAATGACCATGTAAGGCTTTCATACTGCCTATCTCTCGAGGAAATAAGACGAGGCCTAGATCGAATTGCTGACTTTGTGACAAGACTAGAGTAAGCAGTAGCAGGCAGGAGAGTCATTCTCCTGCCTGCGAGAGATATGCGGTCCTCGTATATACCTAGTGCTAACGTTGTGGATATTTGCTTCACAAGGAAGTTGGTGCCCAGACAGCGAATAGTATTACCGTTGGCTTAAGGTCCCTTGGCTCAATCGGCAAGAGGGACTAAGAAGTAAGGCAGGACATTGCCGGGACTGGAAGCATCCCGCAGAACGCCTCAATAAGGAGCATGCCAAGAAGGGAGGGCTACAACTCTTCCTACGGTTTAGCCGTGGGTCCGGGTTGCTGATAATATGACAAGTATCCTCATTGCTGATGATGATCCCCATGTCCATGAGATTCTCTCCCTATATTTCCGCAAGGAAGGCTATGAGGTCCTTTCCGCCTACGATGGCCAGCAGACCTTGGACCTGGTTTCAGCCGGTCCCGACCTGATTATTCTAGATATTATGATGCCTAAGCTAGATGGCTGGGAGGTCTGTACACAGCTGCGTAATCAGTGTATAGACATTCCCATTATCATGTTAACGGCCAAAAACGATGATTATGAGAAGATCCTAGGTTTTGAGTTGGGAACAGACGATTACGTGACTAAACCATTTAATCCTGTAGAGGTTCTTGAACGAACTAAGGCTGTCTTACGACGGATTAAACCTAGGAGTATAGCGGCGGCCCAAGACATAGAAGTGAATATCGAGGAGTATTCGGTTACGGTCAAGGGCCAAAGGGTGGAGTTGACTCCCCGGGAGACCCAATTACTATATTATCTCATGGTTAATCCTAGTCGGGTCTTTACTAGGGATGAACTGTTAGAGCAGCTGTGGGGCTATGACTACTTCGGAGACGGGCGGACTATTGATGTCCATATCAAACGAATTCGGGAGAAAATCGGGCAGGTGGACGAAGGCTGCAAACAGTATATCAAAACCGTCTGGGGTGTTGGCTATAAGTTCGAGGTGACCGACGGTGGTTAAGACTGTCTTCGGGAAATTAATGTCTACCTATGTGGCCATTATTCTAGTGACCCTCTCTACTTTGGGTTTCTGCTTATCACATTTGTTGGAAAATTACTTTTTTACCGCAAAGGAACAAGAACTATTAGATAAAGGGCAGGAGCTGGTCAAGGTGGTGGGTCACCTAGTGGTACGTACCTCCTTTGATCCAGCGATTTTCAGTGTGCTCCGGGCTATGGATAGTTTCATAGATGCCCGGGTTTGGATTGTGAATCGACAAGGCTTGATCATTGCCGCCAGCCAAGAGGGCTTCGATTGGGAAGGTTTTCAGTTAAGTAGTGGCGATCTACAGGAGGTGCTCCTGGGTAGAACCATTACTAATCGGGGACAATCAAAGTACTTCTCCGAGCCCATGCTCACAGTTGGTCTTCCTATTCTTGGTACCGGATCCGATACAGTACTCGGGGCAGTTTTTCTCCACTCTCCTGTTGTGGGTGTTTCCCAGACGGTCAGCCAGGTGAGACACTTCATATTGCTTGGGGCCTTATTGTCGATTACCCTAGCCTTTGGTTTGGGCCTTTACCTGTCCCGTACTTTCTCTTCTCCCTTGCGACAGATGCATGGTGCGGCGTTGGCCATGGCGGAAGGGGACTTTAGTCGAAGAGTATCGGTTGAGCAGGAAGACGAGATTGGTGAGCTAGGGCGCTCTTTTAACTATTTGGCAAGCCGACTTCAGAATACTATCGATGCCCTTCACCAGGAAAAGGCTAAATTTGAGAGCATGATCTTTAGTATTAGTGAGGGAGTGATTGCGGTTGATCCCCAAGGGAGGATTCTTCTCGTAAATGCTCCGGCCCGACGTTGGATTAAGGAGGATGTTGATTTACCCATCGGCACAAAGCTCTGTGAGTCCGTCTCTCTAGCCGAAATGCCAGAGCTTTATCACCGGGTGATGACTGAAGATGCGGTGGTAACGCAGACGGTAAATCTTACACCACAAAAAGCTCTTATGATCATTGCATCACCGATCCACGATACCAGCGGAGCCATCGGTGGCGTAGTTATTCTACTGCATGATATTAGCCAGCTGCATCAGACAGAACAACTACGGAGGGATTTCTTTGCCAATGTCTCCCACGAGCTTCGGACCCCCTTAACTGCAATAGCTGGTTATTTGCAGCCTGTTATTGATGGTACCGTTACCGATTCCGAGTCCGTGGGTCGGTACTTGCGGATAATCCAGGACGAAACCCTTCGCCTATCGAAGCTAATCGATGAGTTACTTGATTTTTCACGTCTTGAGGCGGGACAGCTCAATCTGGAATTGGAGCCCTTTGATATCGTGGCAGTGGTGGATGATGTCTGTAACCAACTGGGGGTTCTTGCTGATAGCAAAATGGTGAGGCTACACCGGAGTCTACCCGGTGCAAAGCGTGTGGTGGTTGGGGACGAGAAGCGGATTAGACAGGTACTACTCAACCTCGTGGATAATGCGATCAAGTTTACCCCAGCGGACGGCGACATATATGTGCGGGTGTGTGATCGAGCCGAAGGGGTAATGATTGAGGTCGAAGATACCGGCTGCGGTATTTTACCCGACGAGCTACCCCTTATTTTTGAAAGATTCTTCAAAGCAGATCGGTCCCGTACCAGACGAGATGGTACAGGTCTAGGCCTTGCCATTGTCAAGTCTATTCTGGATGCTCATGGGCTGATCATTTCAGTACAAAGCAAGCCTGATGTAGGTACTAAGTTCAGTTTCTCCTTTCCGTTAAGGATGATTTCATAGCCTCTTAACAGTTTGTTAACATCCCTATGCTACAATGAACATGCTATCAAAAATCCCGTTCAGTTAGATTAAGAATCTTGGGTTTAGAGAAGGCAAATAGGTGGGGCCTTGATGTGAGAACGGGAGGTGGGGAGGTGAGCGATCAACGACTGGACGGCATGGGTGGATAACCCCGCCGTTCGAGGACAATGGAAATCTGGTATAAAGGGCCTAGTGCGAGAGCAATAGGTCCTTTATATTTTATATCGGAAGAGCTATCTGGCTGAATGCCTGTGGCGCCTTTTGCAGGAGATTGGTTTCTTTGTCTCGAATAAAATAACTAAGAGGGTCTTCTTGCAGGGAAGGCCTGTTGGAAAGGAGGTGGCTACCTTGCGTAGACCTCGTGTCCGAATGCTGGAACGTGAATTAGAGGACGCCGAAGCCAAATTAGAAGAGATCAGGAATACCGAGTATGAACGGGAGAGTATCAAGAAGAAGCTCATGGTTGAGCAAAGACAAAAGATCGTCGAGCTGAAGCGTGAGTTGGCAGAGGAAAAGAAGCGTTTGTAAGATTGCTTCAGTTAACGGGGAAATAGTATTTTTGAGGCCTTTATGGCGCGAATTGCTGTAATGGGGAGTGAAACAGTGGTTCCACCATAAGGGCCTGATTTAGTAGGTCCCTAAGCTGCCAGAGGGAATACTCGTCCAGTAGATACAGTTCCGATGATTGGGATGTACGGGTGCAGTAGACCGACTTGGATACTCTTTCGCCCACGGTAAGCCAAAGGGTTGCCCCCGTTTCTGTTTGGAGGGTGATCCGGAAAATAGGGTTATTGTCCTGATCAGAGGTCGATGCGTCGGTACTAACCTTTGCACTTATTTCCTGAAGCAGTGCAAGTAGATCGGTGATGTACTCGTCACGGAGCTTCTTATTCCCGAAATACCAAAGTCCGCCCCTTTTGGTAAGTGAGATGGTTTCGCCAGTTGGGGCATCAAAGATTTCAAGGCTATGGACCGACTCCAGAGAAAAGTCTAGTAGGCGTTCCACAGGTAAGTTCTCCTCTTTGGGATTAGGAAACAAGGCTAGCGTAAACAATGCGAAAATAAGGATACTGCCAATTACAAGGCCGTAGGATTTGGTCACGGTTTTACCCTCCTTATGCTTAATACAATAGCAATTAGCCACGGATCGGTCTATTTCCTCCTTGGTGTTTACGGAAAGTTGTCTTGTTCTAACTTGTTGTCGTTTTAGGGGCGCGGCATGGTCGGGTAGCATTGCTGCGTATTGCAAAGCTGCATGTGGTTTTGTATAATGTACAGGATGAGAATATGGGAGATTTGAGAATGTGTGCTAAAAAAGTAGTCGCCCTAGTACCAGCCTATGATGAAGCACCACGCATAGGTGTGGTACTAGATGTGCTAACCGGGCATAACCGAATTGATGAGGTTGTTGTCATAGACGATGGATCCGCAGATGATACAGCAACAGTGGCAGGTTCCTACCCAGTGACGGTACTTCGTCACGAGGAGAATTTAGGTAAGGGTGCGGCTTTGCAGAGCGGGCTAGATTATGCTAAGGATGCCGACATATTCCTGTTTTTAGACGCAGATTTGATCGGTTTACATCAAAATCACATTAATATGCTTCTTGATGGGGTGCTCGAGGAAAGTAACCAGATGTCCATTGGTCGTTTTGTCAAAGGGTTTATCCTCGTTGATCTTGCGCAACGCTATTTTCCAGTCCTAAATGGTCAAAGGGCGCTAACTAGAGCATTCATTGAGATGCTTCCAGACCTAAGACCAGTTCGATTCGGCGTAGAGGTTTTGATGAACCAGGCAGCCCAGATGTATGAAGCTCCCTACAGCTATCTGGACTTGTATGGTATCAGCCATTGGATGAAGGAACGCAAGTACGGTTTCCGGCGGGGAGTAAAGTCCCGGGCGCAAATGTATAAGGAAGTACTGCATATGCGGCGGAACTATGAAACGTATCTCTCCCCAGGAAAGACTGTGTCTAGGTAGGAGGAGGAGACTTCTAGTTGAAACGATTGAGGATTGGGATTATCGGTATTGGCGGATTCGGGAAGGAACACCTGCGGTTGGTGGAAAAGGCTGAGGACGATGGACGGGCTCAGTTAGTCGCTGTTGCCGAGAAATATCCCCAGGCAAATGTTTCACAGGTAGAAACACTTCGGTCCAATGGAGTACAAGTGTACCAGGATTATATCTGTATGTTGGATTGTGAAAAACTAGATGCCGTTACTATTGCTACGCCGATCCCCTTTCACTATGAGATGGCAATAGCGGCTTTAGAGCGGGGAATCCATGTGTTCCTGGAGAAACCACCAACAGTCTTGATACAGGAGCTTCTGGCACTAAAGAAGAAAGCAAAGGAAACAAAGCGTATTTGCGCGGTAGGTTTTCAGCAAATAGCGAGTACTGCTTTGCGTAAGTTGCAGGAGTATCTAGTTAGCGGTGAACTAGGGCAGGTAAAGCAGGTTGTGGGTGTCGGAAAGTGGAAGAGGCCAGACTCGTACTATGAGCGGGCCAATTGGGCTGGTAGGTTGATGATCAATGGTACCTATGTCTTGGATGGCCCCCTAAGTAATCCACTTTCCCACGTGTTTAACAATTGTTTGTTTTTAGCATCATCAAAGGTCGGAGGGTTTGCTGCTCCTAAGTCTGTGAAGGCAGAGTTTTATCGGGCTCATCCTATTGAGGGTGAAGACACAAACGCAGTCTTTGCACGGACTGGCAATGACGTAGAGGTGTATTTCTACTCAACGGTATGTGCTCCTATCGATGAGACACCGCATATCAAAATCTACTGTACCGAAGGGACAGCAACCTTTCTTAGGTCCTATCCACCAGTGGTTACTATCGAAAAACGCAATGGTAAGGTGGAACAATGGGAGTATCCCCCGGAAGATGAAAACTACCTCATCTTCACGAACTTCCTGGATGGAATTGCCTTTGATGTTCCAATATACTGCTCCATTGAGGATACGGAGCCCTTTGTACGTGGCCTAAACGGTGCCTACCTCTCGGCAAGAAGGGTTGTCCCTTTGCCGTCAGAATATGTCATAAGAGCACCGGAGGGCAATACAGTGGCAACGACAATCGCTGATATAACACAGATCATGGATCAGGCTAGTGAGAAGAGGGTATTGTTCTCGGATTTTGGCGTGCCATGGGCTGTACAGACTCTCCTAGTTGAAGTAGAGGGACTCAGGGACTTTGCCCTTTCTTTCCAGTAGTAGGGAGTTAGAGAATCAGCAGGATTTTGCGGTTGGCTGTGTAAAATAGAAATGGTGTATCCATTAGATTATTGTTTTGAGGTGAAGCATAGATGAAAAGGGATCATCCCAAAGCAAGAAAACGGGCTGTGTTTTATGATTCTATTGAAGATGTAAAAAAGGTGAATACCCAGGCCTTTGCTGATGATATTCTGGCCACTTATTCACCCACAAAGACTCTGGTGATCTCTGGCTTTCTTGCCGGAATTATCATCATGATCTTACCGGTGATCTTTATCGCCTTATATGGGTTGTTACGTATTGGCATAGAACTGATTGGCGATACAGTTCAGTGGCAAATTCGGGAGTATCGAATCCAGACAATTAACTCCATCCTTGCGTATCTTAAGAATACCTGGTGGCTAGCGCTATTGGTTGGGGGATTTGGTGTGGCCCTAGCCTTTCTGCGCAGACAGTCCGGTTTAAAACATGCCTTCTTCTATCCTACCTTTGACTATCGGGGTGGGCCAGTTAAGATGGGCTATGATACAATCACCGCTGCCATAGTAGTTCCTATTGTGACCATGATTGCGGTTTTTCTCATTGGTATTGGTGATATTGGCATTATATTGATTCCCCTTTGGATTATCTCGGGCCTATTATTCTATTGGCTGTGGCGCTACTTTGATAATCGACTGTTACGCAAATTAGGGGAGGAATGCAAGGATCGGGAAATGGAATGGGGTTTACGGGATGTGTTCCGCCAGGAAGGGCTATTGAAGAACTCCAAGATAGAGATCCTGTATGATTGTGAGACTTGCACGGCTACGCTAACAGGTTCTGTACCAAATAAGTATACCAGAGAGAAAATGCGCCAGATCTGTTTGGGTCAAGGTCAGATCAAACGTGTCGACATTGAAGAACTGACGATAGTCAACGAGGTAGAGGAGACCACACTAAATCACGGATCCGTGGAGTGTTAGTGTGTTATCTTACCGTAAACGGTAAGTGTCCTATAGTCTTACTAGTAACCCCAGTGCTTCTTTGGCTGGGGTTATTATTCTAATCCTTAGTGATTAATCAACCTTGCCAGGTGGAGTCTAAAGATGGCAAGGTTTAGCAACGAATCGACCAAATGGTCTAGAAGTATTGACTCGTAGTGGAAAGAACGCTATTATTATGTAATGAGAGCTCTAGATGAAGCAGGGCGGTGGATTCATGGGCCGAAAGCGATTCCAGCTTGCATACTACCTGTCCTTGATGACCCAGATTGGCCTGACCATGGTACTGAGCGCCCTATTTGGGGTTTGGTTGGGACGCTTACTAGATGCTCGCTTGGGAACAAGGTTCTTGTTCACAGGTATCTTCTTGATCTTGGGTGTTGCTGGAGGGATTACAGTAATATTCAGGTTGGTTAGGGATCTCGATGATGACTCAGACGAACCGGATGCAAAGACCTGATCAATGCACGATTAGAACTGTGCAAAAGCGTATGTTGGTGTTCGGCGCGCTCTTAGTTCTCCTTTCACTAATTGCCAGACAACGAACAGCGGTGTACGGTTTCATGCTAGGCGGGATTACTGCGCTTCTGCAATTTCGGGCCTTGGAACTATCTGTAACACGTCAACTGAAATTATCTAAGAAGAGTGCGGTCCGTTATGCCCGGACTAGCTATCTGCAAAGAGCAGCGCTGGCGTGTGGCGCCATCCTAGTTTCCCTGATACGTTCAGAAATCAGTTTCCTGGCTACAGTTGTGGGCCTTCTTTTGGTTAAACCCGCAATCTATAGCTTATACTTTGAAGAGTGGGTCACATCTTTTCTAAAGAAGGACCCGCAACATGGTAGGTGATGCATATGGGTAATCCAGCAGAGGTAAACATAGTATTCCATATATTAGGGATGCCCGTAAGTGACATTGTCGTGGCAACGTGGATTGTGATGGCCCTGATTTTATTGGTTGCGTTTTTAGCCACCAGGAAGCTTTCATTGGTTCCCTCGGGCCTGCAAAATGTAGGCGAAATCATAGTGGAAGGATTTGCGAAGCTGGTGGTAGACATGATGGGGACCAAAGGTTTACCCTTTGTTCCACTAATCATGAGTATCGGGTTATTTGTCCTTATTGCAAATCTGATTGGTGTTGTACCCGGTGTTGCCACCCCCACCTCAAACCTGGCAACTACTGTGATGTTAGCAGGTATTGTAGTGATTGTTGGCCATGGGGCATCGATTAAGAAAAATGGCCTGCTCCATTATATTAAAGGGTATCTTGACCCCCATCCCATTATGTTGCCGATGAATATTATCGGGGAGATTGGCAAGTTCTTGTCCCACTCCTTTCGTCTGTATGGTAACATGATCGGAGGCGCAATTATCATTCAGATTATCTACATGTTTGCCCCTTGGGTTGTGCCAGTACCAGTGATGGGTTGGTTTAGCGTATTTATGGGGGCTATCCAAGCGTTGGTCTTTACCTTGCTTGCCATCGCCTACATTGATGTAATGTTGTAAAAGAAGCATTTCCCTGCCCGGGAACAGGGAATCCTTGCTGGGCATTGGAAATAGACACAGATTTCCTGGGAAAGGGGGTTTGAATATGGAACTGACAAATGCGATTGTGCTTGCTTCTGTGTGTATAGGATCCGGCTTGGCCATGATTGCCGGTATCGGACCAGGTATTGGTGAAGGATATGCGGCGGGTAAGGCAGTAGAAGCTGTAGGAAGACAGCCCGAGGCGGAAAACAAGATTCGTACAACTCTTATCCTTGGTGATGCTATTGCCGAATCAACTGGTATTTACGCCCTGGCAATTGCGCTATTTATGATTTTTACCTTCGGGATACCATTGATGCCATGACGGGGATGTGTGACCCGCAGCGGCTTGACGCTGCGGGTTCCTTGTAGGGGGTAATTGGAGGGAAGTAGCTTGTTAGATCCTTGGGTTTTTCTTCAACAATTGGTCAATTTCTTGGTACTAACCGCTTTGCTGTACTGGCTGTTGCACAAGCCACTAAGCCAATTCATGGAGCAGCGGAAGCAGGGTATTGCCAAAGATATAGAGGAAGCAAGGAAAGAGCGGGAGGCAGCGTTGGAGGAGCATCGTCAGTACGCGGCTAAGGTAAGTCAGGCCCACGAGGAAGCCCAACAGATAATTGATGCGGCCGTTGAACGCTCGAAACAGTTGGAAAAGGAAATGGTTGCAGAGGCGAAAGAAGAGATTGTGCGACTGAAGAACCGTACCCAAAGTGAATTGGAACAGGAAAAGCAGAAAGCAATTAGCGAATTGACCGATCATGTGGCAGCTTTATCTGTGGCTGCTGCAGGAAAGATCATTTCCAAGAATCTGGATGTCAAGACCCATGAGGATTTGCTAACGGAGTTCATTGACCAATTAGATCAGCATATTGACAGCGAACAGACAGGTGAAAACTAATGTCCATCGTTGCGAAAAAGTACGCCCGGGCCATATTCGAATGCGGCCAAGAACAATCTAAATTAGAACATTATGCAGCTGAGTTCTCCGCTATAAAGGTGGTACTGGAACAGAGCGCCTTTTTGCATCGTGTTTTGATGTATCCGCGGATTAGGCCAGCTGAAAAAGTACAGATCCTGGAGAAAGTATGTGAGCTCCATTTCAGTAGGGAAGTGGCTAACCTACTTGTCCTCTTATTTGAGCGGGGGCGGGCCAAGGAGCTTATGCAGGTTTCTGAAGAGTTTGCAAGGTTAATGAAAGACTATGAGAATCTTGTGGAAGTGCAAGTAGCCAGTGCCATTGATTTGCCTGTGGAGTTGGAAAGTCAACTGCATCAGCGTCTTGAGCAGCTTACCGGAAAACGGGTATCCCTGCGGAAGGTGACTGACCCTGCCCTGATCGGCGGAATGGTTATCACCATCGGTGACCGGGTGATTGATGGCAGTATTAGGTCTGCCCTGCAAACGCTAAGCAAGAAACTGGCTTATCACAGTTAACTGGAACGAAATGGGTGGTGTAGTTGCGTATTCGACCTGAAGAGATCAGTGCCATAATTAAGGAGCAGATTGACGGTTTCACACCGGAAATTGACGTAGCGGAGGTCGGTACCGTACTTACCGTTGGAGACGGAATTGCCCGGATCTTTGGGTTGGAATCGGTCATGGCGGGCGAGTTACTGGAATTTCCCAACGGTGTTTACGGCATGGCACTTAATCTGGAAGAGGATATCATCTCCGCTGTTTTGTTAGGCTCAGTAAGTTTAGTCCATGAAGGGGACCAGGTCAAAAAAACAGGACGTGTAGTTGAAGTTCCTGTAGGAGAAGGCCTCTTAGGACGGGTCGTTAACTCCCTAGGACAACCCCTAGATGGCAAAGGACCTATTGCTGTCTCGAAGTATCGTCCTATTGAGAGTCGACCCCCGGGGATCGTCCAACGCCGACCAGTGTCTGAACCTCTGCAGACAGGCATCAAGGCCATTGACTCCATGATCCCTATTGGGCGGGGCCAGCGGGAGCTTGTCATCGGAGATCGGCAAACAGGTAAAACTGCCATCGCGATCGATACGATCCTAAACCAAAGAGACAAAGGTGTGTATTGCATTTATGTAGCCATCGGTCAGAAGGCCTCTACGGTGGCTCAGATTGTACAAACACTTAAGGAAGGCGGAGCCATGGATTACACTGTGGTTGTTGTTGCCACAGCAAGCGAACCAGCTCCTCTTCAATTTGTGGCTCCCTACGCCGGTTGTGCGATAGGGGAGGAGTTTATGTACAACGGTCAGCATGCCTTAGTTGTTTATGATGATCTGTCTAAACATGCCAATGCTTATAGAGAGATGTCATTGCTTTTGCGGCGTCCTCCTGGTAGAGAGGCTTTCCCGGGAGATGTGTTTTACTTGCATTCCCGGTTACTGGAGCGGGCAGCTAAGCTAAGCGATGAGCAGGGGGGCGGATCGTTGACCGCTTTACCGATTATTGAGACCCAAGCCGGTGATGTTTCCGCGTATATTCCTACTAACGTAATCTCCATTACCGATGGGCAGATTTATCTGGAAAGCGATTTGTTTTTTGCCGGGATTCGACCTGCAATTAATGTCGGTCTATCGGTATCCAGGGTC
Organism: Limnochordia bacterium; assembly: GCA_023230925.1. Classification (NCBI taxonomy): domain Bacteria; kingdom Bacillati; phylum Bacillota; class Limnochordia; species Limnochordia bacterium. The sequence continues at coordinate 14,238 of JALNWK010000005.1, read as the reverse complement.
GGAAGTGCTGCCCAGGTTAAAGCGATGAAGCAAGTGGGAGGAAGGTTGAGGCTTGATCAGGCTCAGTACCGAGAACTAGCGGCATTCGCTAGATTTGCCTCTGAATTGGACAAAGCAACGCAGGCCCGTCTTACCCGGGGGGAGCGAACCAGGGAGATTCTAAAGCAAAGTCAATACCAGCCAATGTCGGTAAGCGAACAGGTTATCGCTATTTATGCGGCTGTTCATGGTTACCTTGATGATCTACCCGTGGACAGTGTGTTGCACTTTGAACGGGAGTTTCTTGGGTATATGAATAAGTTTCATGATGAAGTGGGCAAAGCCATTGAAACCACAGGTGAGTTGAGCCAGGAGACGGAAGAGAGATTACAGGGTGCTCTGGAGCAATTTAAGAAAGACTTCATCGCGTAAGTTAAATTTTCACTGACTGAGGGAGATAATCTATGGAAAGTACACGGGATTTACGGCGGCATATCAAATCCGTAAGTAGTACTCAGCAGATCACTAGGGCGATGAAACTGGTTGCAACGGCGAAGCTGCAAAAGGCTGATGCCCGGTTCAAAGGCTACCTTTCCTACTATAAAGGAATGGAGGAACTGCTTAATTTGGTAATCCAAGATGGTCGGTACTTGGATCTTGACCTATTTAAGCAGGGCCAAGGTAAGCCATGCTACCTTGTTATCTCTTCTGATTTGGGTCTGGCCGGTGGATATAATGCAAATCTGCTACGGCATGTTGTTGACACAGCAAAGCCCGATGCTTGCTTTATTATAATAGGACAGAAGGGCCGGGATTTTCTGCGGTTCCGTCGGAAGGAGATCCTTGCTCAATATGTGCAGATAGGTGATTTTCCCGATTACGAGCAAGCAAAGGATATGGGAAGGTTAGTTATCGAGTTTTTCAAAGAAGGGATCATTGGTTCCTTAACAGTGGTCTATATGCACTCGCGAACCTTACTCAGTCAAGAGATCAAGGTGCGGCCTCTGCTTCCAATAAGTCCGACCATTGATGGATCAGATCCTGATGGAGTGCTCTATGAACCATCTGCTGAGTTTATCTTGGAGCGTGTTATACCCGATTATGTTCAGTCCCAAATATATGGCGCGCTATTAGATGCTAGGGTGGCGGAGTTTGCCAGTCGCATGACCGCCATGGACGCGGCGACGGACAATGCCCAGGAGCTCATCGATGAACTAGAACTTTCGTTAAATCGAGCCAGGCAGCAGATGATTACTACTGAGCTGATCGAGATTGTCAGTGGTGCCGAAGCGCTGTAGCGATTAATATGCCCATAGGAAGGAGCAATATGTATGCACGAGGGTAGGGTATTAGCGGTAATAGGACCGGTAGTGGATGTGGAGTTTCCCGAAGGAAACCTACCATCTATTTATAACGCCCTTCATGTGATAGACGAGAAACGGGAAGACAAACGGCTGGTCGTTGAGACGATGCAGCATATCGGTGATAATGTGGTGCGCTGTGTGGCTATGGATTCCACCGATGGATTAGTCCGGGGGATGAAGGTTATTGACACAGGTAGTGCGATCAAAGTACCTGTGGGAACAGCCACCCTAGGTCGGATCTTCAACGTTTTAGGTGAGACAGTAGATGAAGGACCAAAGCTGGAGACTGACACCTATTGGCCAATTCATCGTAGTGCTCCACCACTAACAGAGCAAGAGACGGCTACGGAGATTCTAGAGACTGGCATTAAGGTTATCGACCTATTAGCCCCCTATGCCAAGGGGGGTAAGGTAGGCCTTTTTGGGGGTGCCGGTGTAGGTAAGACCGTATTAATTATGGAGCTAATTCGCAATATTGCCACTGAACATGGAGGCTTTTCCGTCTTTGCGGGAGTGGGTGAGCGCACACGGGAAGGTAATGAGCTGTGGTTAGAAATGCAGGAATCGGGGGTACTGGATAAGACCACATTGGTCTATGGTCAGATGAATGAGCCGCCCGGTGCGCGTATGCGGGTGGGCCTTTCCGCATTGACAATGGCAGAGTATTTCCGTGATCAAGAAGGCCGGAATGTGTTACTGTTCATTGATAATATATTCCGATTCATCCAGGCCGGGTCCGAAGTATCCGCGTTGCTTGGTAGAATGCCTTCGGCTGTAGGATACCAGCCAACTTTGGGCACTGATGTGGGTCAATTACAGGAACGAATTACCTCGACAAAGAAGGGCTCGGTGACATCAATTCAGGCTATCTACGTGCCCGCAGATGACTATACCGATCCGGCACCGGCAACAACCTTTGCCCACTTGGATGCAACCACCAATCTGCAGCGGAGCATTGCTGAACTTGGTATTTATCCGGCAGTGGATCCTTTGGCTTCTACTTCCCGCATCCTTGATCCCCGTGTTGTTGGTGAGGAGCACTATCGGGTGGCCCGGGGGGTACAGGAGATCCTCCAAAGATATCGGGAGCTGCAGGACATTATTGCGATTCTTGGTATGGATGAGCTTTCCGACGATGATAAACAGGTAGTAGGTCGAGCTCGGCGGATCCAGCAGTTCTTATCACAACCGCTGTTCGTCGCCGAGACCTATACTGGATATGAGGGACGTTATGTACCACGAGATGAGACCGTGCGTAGCTTCAAGGAGATTCTAGAAGGGAAACATGATCATTTGCCCGAGGAAGCCTTTCGCTATGTAGGCTCCATCGACGAGGCCGTGGAACGAGCCAAGTCCCTGTGAGCGGGGTGATATTTTGACCGGTAATAGACTAAAAGTGCGAGTGATGACTCCTGAACGAACCTTGTTTGATGGTGAGGCGGACATGATCATTGCTCGAACTGCTGATGGAGATGTGGGGATTCTCCCCGGACATGCGCCTTTGGTTACCGTACTTCGGCCAGGGGTGTTTCATATAAAGTTCCCAGAGTCGGAGAAAAGACTGGCCGTGCACAACGGTTATCTTAATGTTAGCCACAATGTGGTTACTGTATTGAGCGAGACCGCCGAGCGGGAAGATGAGATAGACGTGGAACGGGCCCGGCAGGCCCGCCGCCGTGCAGAGGAGCGCTTAAGGCGAATCCAGTTGGAGAAAATTGACGCCGCCCGCGCGCAAGTTGCTTTGGAAAGGGCAATCAGTCGTTTACAGGCCGCTGGGGTTGAGTGAGTATCTTGCGTGCAGGGGACAATCGTGATAGACTGATTATGTTCATGTAACGGTCCTCTAGCTAATAAAATAGTAGGGTGATTGTCGCTTCTTTTCTATAGATGCTAAAGCTCATATTGAGGGGTGAATCTGGTGGGAATTGGTAGCTTTCGGGGAGGCGTGCACATGGCAGATCGTAAGGAGCTGACCTATGATTGTGCCATCAGCAAGGTACCGACACCATCGCGCGTTGTGCTTCCCGTCAAGCAGCACATTGGGGCACCGGCCAGGGTCGTTGTTCAGAAAGGTGACGTAGTACAGAAAGGGCAACTCATTGCTGAATCCGGTGGAAGGATCTCCGCTAATGTCTGTGCAAGTGTTAGTGGCACGGTTGTCGATGTTTCTTTGCAACCTCATTGTTCAGGACGTGATGTGTTAGCAGTGGTTATTGAGACCGGAGAGGAGCAGGGGTGGAAGACGGACCTGCAACCTATGAGCTTAGCGGAAGCAAAGCCCGATGAGATCATCTCAATTATCGAAAAGGCCGGGATCGTAGGTATGGGTGGAGCAGGGTTTCCTACCCACATTAAGCTTATGCCACCCCGGGAAAAAAAGATTGACGCGTTAGTCATTAATGGTTGTGAGTGTGAACCGTATCTTACAGCGGATTACCGCCTAATGATTGAGTACCCCAAGGAGGTTATCTTCGGTGTGCGAGCCTTGGCCAAGGCCCTTGGGGTAAATCAGGTGTTCATTGGTATTGAAGACAACAAGCCTGCCGCCCTATCTGCACTACAAGAAGTTAACGATGGTTCGCTTCGGATTGTTCCACTAAAAACGAAGTACCCTCAGGGTGCTGAAAAACAACTGATTTTCAGTATACTAAAACGGGAAGTACCAACGGGATGTCTGCCCATGGATGTGGGTGTTGTGGTTAATAACGTTGGGACTGCCTATGCCGTATGGCAGGCCATTGCAAGGGGATGGCCTTTAGTTGAACGAGTGGTTACAGTAAGTGGAGAAGGCGTTGCAAGGCCCGGCAATTATTTGGTACCCTTAGGAATGTCCGTTGGTGACCTTATTGAGGCGTGTCTAGGTTTTGTGGGCCAACCAGGTAAAGTCATTCTTGGGGGACCGATGATGGGTGTCGCCATTACGGATCTTTCTGTGCCAGTCATTAAGGGTACATCGGGGATCGTGGTGCTAAGTAGGAAGCAGGCTCGCAAGGAAGCAGTGCAACCATGCATTAAGTGCGGTCGGTGCGTTGAGGTATGTCCCACATTTCTTTTGCCTAGTCTTATCGCCCGTTTTGCTGAACATGATGAGTTTGACTCGGCTGAGGAGTATGGGGCCATGAACTGCATCGAATGTGGTTCCTGTTCTTTCGTTTGTCCGGCAAAACGACCCTTGGTGCACTGGATCCAGATGGCCAAGGCCCAATTGAGTTTGAAGAGGCAAAAAGTAGGATAGTCTGGGAGGCGAATGCTTTGGCGAAAGAGGCAGAGCATCGGCTAGAATTGATGATGGGGGCCACTCCCCATATAAAATGTGAGGAATCAGTGGCAAAGATCATGTATACTGTGGCACTGGCGTTGGTGCCAGCCTTGGTTTGCGCCATCTATTATTTTGGTTTACGGGCATTATCCCTTACGGTCATAACCGTTGTATCCGCGATGTTTACCGAGGCAGTTATCCAGAAATTACGGGGTCTTGAGATTACAATCTGGGATGGTAGCGCCCTTGTTACCGGATTACTGTTGGCTTTTAATGTGCCGCCAACTCTTCCTTATTGGATGGCGGCGATGGGTGCTATTGTGGCTATATTCCTCGGCAAACAGGTCTTTGGTGGTCTTGGGCAGAATCCTTTTAACCCGGCCTTGGTGGGCAGACTGTTTCTGTCAGCGGCCTTTCCAGTGGCCATGACAACATGGACGCGGCCCTTCGACGGAATATCACAGGCCACGCCCTTGGCATTGATGAAAATGCAGGGTGTGGGAACCTCCTATCTTGATCTGATAGTCGGAAACGTCGGTGGTTGTCTTGGGGAGACATCTACCATTGCTCTCCTTGTTGGAGCAGCATTGTTGATCTATAAAAGATATATCGACTGGCGGATCCCTGCGGGTTATCTGGGTACTGTATTTATCCTTACCTGGATCCTGGGGCAGGATCCCATTTTCCACCTTTTGGCCGGCGGTTTGATCATAGGTGCCTTTTTTATGGCAACCGACCTTGTAACTACTCCAATTACGAAAAAGGGACGCTGGATTTATGGTATTGGGGCTGGTGTTTTACTAGTTTTGATCAGACTCTATGGCGCTTATCCCGGTGGGGTTAGCTTCTCGATCCTACTGATGAATGCCATCTCACCCCTTTTGAATCACTATACCCGACCACGCATTTTCGGGGAGGTGAAGCACCATGTCTAGTGGGGCAAAGATGATTCTTGCCTTGATTATTGTTTCCGTTGGTGCAGGGGTGGTGCTTGCGGTTGTATACAACTACGCTAACCCGAAGATCGAGGAACATGCGGCCTTAAGGTTAGCGGATTCCATAGGTGCGGTACTACCTGAGGCTTCTTCCTTCACCAAGTTGGAGTCAGCGGATGTGTCCTTTGACCCTAGTTCCTTTGCAGATGAAATATATCTAGGACACGATGGGCAAGGAGAATCGGTGGGACTGGCTTTTGTGGTGACTGGACCGGGGTTTCAAGGTGGTATTAAGGTTTTGATTGGGATGGAGCTGCCGGGCTGCACTATTGGTGGTGTACGAGTGTTGGAGCATGTGGAAACCCCTGGTTTGGGAGCCCGAATTGAGGAGGACTGGTTTACCGAGCAGTTCATCGGAAAGGAAGCAAGCGGCAAGTTGGATAAAGAGATTGATACTATTACCGGTGCTACCATTTCCAGTAAGGCTGTCACCAATATTGTCAACGATTATGTGTACAAAATTGCCCAGGAGCTGATACCACAACTGGGGGTTCTGGAAAGGGGATCAAGGTAATCATGTTTGCAGATCTTGTGCGGGGGCTATGGAAAGAGAATCCCACCTTTCGAATGATGATCGGGATGTGTCCTACGTTAGCGGTGACAACCACAGCCACTAATGGTCTTGCTATGGGCCTTTCTGTTGCATTCGTGTTGGTTTGTTCCAGCGCTATGATTTCCCTACTTAGGCGCCAGATTCCAAGTGAGGTCCGAATTCCCTGCTATATTGTTATCATTGCGACTTTTGTTACTGTGGCTGATCTATTCCTGGCCGCCTTTTTACCATCAATTCATCGAGTCTTGGGGCTGTTTGTGCCCTTAATTGTCGTTAACTGCATTATCTTAGGAAGGGCCGAGGCCTTTGCTTCGAAGATGCCCGTGTCTCGTTCCATCTTGGATGCTCTAGGAATGGGTCTAGGCTTTACCATGGCCCTTGTTATTTTAGGTTCCATTAGGGAACTTCTTGGATTTGGCACTTTGTTTGGGACCCGAATTATGTGGGAAGGGTTTACCGAATGGGTGATCATGATTCTACCGCCGGGGGCTTTCTTTACTTTAGGCCTTTTGGTTGGCCTAATTAACTGGTTGAGTACCAATTTGTCTAAGGGTTCTGCACTACGCTTACGGGCAGGAAGGAGGGCTAAGGATGGAACAGCTAGTGTTCATATTCATCGGGTCGGTTCTGGTCAATAACTTCGTTTTGGTTCAGTTCCTAGGGATTTGTCCCTTCCTAGGGGTATCCAAACAGGTTGATACCGCCTTGGGCATGGGGATGGCAACGACATTCGTCATGAGTGTGACCAGTGTGGTAACTTGGTTGCTAAACCGGTATATCTTAGTTCAGTTTGGCCTGCCCTTTTTGCAGTACGCCATGTTTATTCTAGTAATTGCTGCCCTAGTACAGTTTGTAGAGATGTTCTTGCATAAGGTAAGTCCGGCATTATATCGTTCCTTGGGCATTTTCCTACCCCTAATTACCACAAATTGTGCCATTTTGGGTCTGGCACTGCTGATTGCACTTAGGGAGTATACCTTGATCCAGTCTATTGTCTTTAGTCTAGGGGCCGGGTTAGGTTTTACTTTGGCGTTAGTGATTATGGCTGGAATTAGACAGGAATTGGCCTACAGCAATGTTCCCAAGTGCCTACAAGGTTCAGGGATCGCCTTGATTGTGGCTGGTCTTTTGTCCTTGGCCTTTATGGGTTTTTCCGGACTAGTGCCGGTTTGAGAAGGAGGGGGACCTTAGAGTGAACGATATATTGGTTTCTGCAGTGAGTATGGGGATTTTGGGTACTGTCTTCGGTTTTGGTCTTGTGTGGGCATCCCAGCGTTTTAAAGTGGAAAGCGATCCCCGTATTGATGAGATTGCCGATGCAGCCCCCGGTGCTAATTGCGGTTCCTGTGGTTTTGCCGGGTGTCGAGCCTATGCTGAGGCGGTGGTTGAAGGAAGGGCAGAGATTAACGCATGTCCTGTGGGTGGCAGTGCTTTTGTGGAGAAGATTGCTTCTTTGTTAGGAAAGGAAGCCACCGATATTGGTCCTCGTAAGGTGGCCCACGTTAAATGCGGTGGCTGCAATGACAAAGCTAAACAGCGAGGCGACTATGATGGAGCCCTAGACTGCCGGGCCGCGGTACTAAAATATGGGGGACCTAAGGAATGTCAGTACGGCTGTTTGGGCTTGGGAAGTTGTGTCAAGGTCTGTGCCTTTGATGCGATCCACCTAACTGAAGTAGGATTACCCGAAGTTGATGCTGACACATGTACAGCCTGTGGTAAGTGCATCCAAGCCTGTCCCCGTTCGCTGCTCGAACTTGTGCCAGTGACGTCGACTGTGCATGTGCAGTGTAAATCAACGGAGAAGGGCAAAGTAGTCCGAAGCGTCTGTGAGGTAGGTTGTATCGGCTGTGGGCTGTGCGTAAAGGCGTGTTCCTTTGAGGCGATTACTGTCACAGATAACCTAGCTAGTATTGATTACACCAAGTGTACCAATTGCGGACAATGTGCACTGAAGTGTCCCACCAAGGCGATTATTGTTCAAGATGCAAAGGGGCAACAAAGTGAAGAAATAGCAGGTTAGGCAATAGTGGGTGCTGCCTGATGATCACAGGCGGCTAAGATGTGGGAGGCGACAACATTGATGGGAAAAAAAACAGCACTCATAACCATAATTATTACTGTTCTTTGCATCGGAGGTATTAGCGGAGTCTATGCCAACAATGTGTTTCCTGGGGCCCGGGCCTTAGGCATGGGCGGTGCCTATGTGGCAGTTGTCGACGATAACGGGGCTGTTTACTGGAATCCTGCGGCTATCCGCAAGATTGGGTTTTTGTCAGTGAATCCTACTTTTACCTTACGTTCATCTTCAATGCAACTGCAGGATGTATGGGAAATGGTATTAAGCCAACAGATACCCGCTGAACTGGAACTACCAGCGTCCTTGGACCTGGCGGGACAGGTTGGATTTTCGGGCAGTGCCTTGGGTTTCAATGTGATTGTAGATGCCAATGCCAACTTTACCAAAGGGCAGTCCGAAGAACCAGTGGGTGAGGCAAAGGCTATTATAAGTGGTGCCCTTACCGGTGCCACCACTCCCTATCAGTTGCCGCCAAGTCTACTGGTGGTACATGCGGGCGGGAATCTAAGGGTGTTGTATGGACGGTATTACTCATTAAACCAAGCGGAATATAAGGAACGTAGCGCTGAAGGACGGGGCTATGCGGTGGATGCTGGTGTACTTGTAGAGGCCACTCCGGTGATTACCGCAGGTATCCGCGCGGTTGACCTGCTAGGAAGAATTCAGTGGACGGGTAATGAGACTGATTACGCGGATGAGACAACTGAAACAGAGTGGGTAGAGAAACTGCAACCTCGCTATCGTGGGGGTGTCGCAGTCAAACCGCCTCTAACTGGTCTTGTGATCGCTTGTGATATTGAGGATCCTGGAACACCGTCCCAAGCCCTCTATATGGGCGTGGAAAAACGTTTCTTAGGAGTAGCCAGTCTACGTGCGGGGATGATGTCCAAGGAAGACGGTAGGACTTATACCCTTGGAACTGGATTTTCCTTGGGAGTTGCCAAGGTTGATGCGGCTATTGCCAGCGAGAACTTCCAGGAGATCACTGCTGGTGGAGTAAGTGTTTCGCTGCAGTTCTAATACGCCAAACTACTTAAGGAGAGTGATGGGCGTGCAGTTTTTTATTGATACAGCTAATATTGATGAGATTAAAGAAGCTCATGGGTGGGGGGTCATCTCCGGTGTAACCACAAACCCTTCATTGGTGGCAAAAGAGGGCCGTAACTTCGAAGAGGTAATCCGGGAGATTGCCGGTATTGTCGATGGGCCGATTAGCGCCGAAGTAATTAGTCTTGTTGCCGATGAGATGGTGGCAGAGGCACAAAAGCTGGCCAAGTGGTCCAAAAACATTGTCATTAAGATTCCCATGACCGCTGATGGACTTACGGCTGTTCACCGTCTTTCAGATCAAGGGATTAAAACTAATGTTACCTTAGTGTTTTCTGCGAGCCAGGCTTTGCTAGCAGCCAGAGCCGGAGCCACATATGTTAGTCCCTTTATTGGACGGCTGGATGATATCTCCCATTTTGGCATGGAGCTTGTTCGAGATATCGTGGAGATTTATGATATCCACGGATTGCCCACCGAGGTGATCGCTGCCAGTATTCGTAGTCCCTTACATGTGGTTGAGGCGGCGAAGGCCGGGGCCCATGTGGCAACGGTACCGTTTAAGGTATTAAAGCAGATGGTTGCACATCCTCTTACCGATATCGGGATCAAGAAGTTCCTCGCTGATTGGGGGAGTGCTGGCATTGGATAACTCAGTTATTGCTGCCCGGAACATCCGTAGAGTACGGCAGCTACTAAAAGAGCGTAGTCTAGATGCTTTAGTGGTGAGCTTGCAGCATAATTTCTCATGGCTGACCGGTGGGGGAGACTGTCATGTGGGGCTAGCTACAAGGGATGGTGCCGCAAGGCTTGTGATTACTTTGGATGAAGCTTACCTTGTTGCGAATAATATTGAAACCCCCAGGTTACTTGCGGAAGAGATTGATTCTACCCTGTTCAAAAGTCGGGTCTTCAACTGGTACGAAGGGGACTTCTCTGATCTTGTTGAGGAACTGGTAGCGGGCAGGACAATCGGTAGTGATACATCAGTTCCTGGCACGGTACTATTGGAGTCTGAATTAGGTATTCTCAGATCAGTCCTCGGTCCGGAAGAACGAGAACGACTAAACACAGCAGGCCGCTTGGTGGGAGAGGCTTTGGGTCAGGTATGCAAAGAGCTCGTCCCCGGTGATACTGAATACGAACTAGCAGGGCAACTGGCCGGGGCGCTTTTTGCCAGGGAGCTAACGCCCACAGTATTGCTGGTGGCTGGCGATGAGCGGGTCAGTAGATTCAGACACCCAATTCCCACCAACAAGGAAGTGGAAAAGTATGCTATGGTGGCCTGTGTTGCTAGATACAAAGGTGTGCAGGCTGCAGCTACTCGTTTGATTCACTTTGGACCCTTAGACGATGAACTGAAACGAAAGCACCAGGCCATAGTCCAGGTGGATGCTACCCTCATTGGTGACAGTGTCCCCGGGAGAAGACTCAAAGACGTATTGTCTTCCGGTATTAAGATCTATGAGAAGATGGGGTTTGGCGAACAATGGAAGCTCCACCATCAGGGAGGAATCATTGGGTACTGGACCAGAGAGCTAATCGCGAAGCCAAACACAGACCTAAAGATCGAAGTAAATCAGGCCATGGCCTGGAATCCATCTATCGCCGGTACCAAATCCGAGGATACTATTCTTGTAACAAATGATGGCCCCCAGATCGTTACCACTACTTCCCAGTGGCCACTGATTGAAGTGCACACAGAAAACGGGACGTTCTTAAGACCGGACATTCTAATCCGTTAACGGAAGTTGCTGAATGGTCACTTAAATATGGGGCTAGAAAGAACATGGTGAGCAGTATCGGTAATCGTTAGTCATGTCCCGATTGGTCAACTAGTGCAATGCCAAACGAATAAGGCTTTTTGGAACATACAGCAGGAGCGGGATCTTCGTGAAACGAAAGCTTATTCTTTAGATCGTGCATTGAGGATAAAAGGTTTAGTGCGAAGAGCCAGACTAGCGTTACTGTCGACATTTACCTGAATATAGCGAGGATGTACGAAAGAAGCTTGATACGAGTGCTACAGAAATTATCGAGCATTGCCTGGTATATTTTCTAAATGAAGATAACCCGTAGCTCATTCTCCAAGATAGTGATCAGACTATAGTTCTCACGCAACTATTCGAGGAAAAGATGAGGACCGCGGGAAGTGAGACGGCGTTTGTTTTGACCGAGAGGGCTTTTGGTATGTTGGCGTATTGACAAGTCCATATCTAGATGACCATGTTGATCTGGAATCGATTATCCTTCAATATGCTGAGTAGCGGGAGAGACTACCTAGGTGAGTGCTTGGCCACTGTGGGCCGTGGAAAACTAGAGCAGATCAAGGGTTTCACCATTAGTCAGACGGCGCAGTATAGGTACTTGCTAATACATATACCGGAAGCGATTGCCTAGATTAAGCCCAATCTAACGCCGGACAAGCTTGATAACAATCAGCGACCAATCAACGTCAGTGATTCTGAAACCGTTTAGTGAGCAATACAGTCTTACGCGAACACCCGATGAGTTAGGATCCTATACGTTTAACTAGAAATTCAACGCCTCTTTCGAAGTTCTTATCCGATGGTAAGATACTCAATGATGCTAAGAAGCGAAATCGAGTCTTTTTCGATAAGCTCGGTGTTAGTTCGTAACCGAGAAGAGCCCATACTAAGAACGGAGTAACATTTGAACAAGAATCTCCTGAACCCTGTATTTGCTGGGCCACGCAGGCTATAGTTCAGGAGGATCCGTTTATAGGAGGTCCCAAATGAAAGTCAAACTTGCCTACGGACGGGCTGGCATGGAAGTTGAGCTGCCCTCGAAAAATGTGACGGTGATAGAACCAAACTTTGTAGTGGGCCAAAGGGACCCTCAAGGCGCTGTAAAACAGGCCTTAGAAAACCCTTTGGGATGTCAACCACTAAAGGAGTCGGTAACTTCCCAGGATCGGGTAGCGATTGTTTTTTCCGACATTACCCGTCCGGTTCCTAACAGTACGATTTTACCGGTGATCCTGAAGGAATTGGATCACGTGCCTAGGGAGAACATTGTTCTAATCAATGCCCTTGGTATGCACCGGGCCAATACCCGGGATGAACTAATTGGTATGTTAGGGCAAGATATTGTAGATAACTACCGGATCGTGCAATCTGTAGCAGACAAGCCCGAATCATATGCCTTTGCTGGAACACTGCCAAATGGGCATGAGGTTCACTTACATAAGGAATACCTCGAAGCATCTGTGCGGATTCTAACAGGTTTCATTGAACCCCACTTCTTTGCAGGATTCAGCGGTGGCCCCAAATCTGTAGCACCAGGAATAGCAAGTCGCGATGACATCATGTACATTCACAGTGCTCAGCTTATTGGGCACCCCAAGTCCACCTGGGGTATTTTAGAGGGCAATCCGGTCCATCAGGCGATCTCGCAGATAGCCCACCTGACTGAAGTGCACCTAGTAGTTAATGTGGCCGTAAACAAAAACAAGGAGATTACCAGGGTATGGGCTGGAAGGCTTAACGAGGTGCATGGTGCAGGGACTGAGTTTGTTAACAAGACCAGCATGTGTCCGGTTGCGGATTACTTTGATGTAGTTATTACCACCAATAGCGGATATCCCTTGGACCTTAACCTGTATCAAGCGGTTAAGGGCATGTCCGCGGCTGCTCGGGTAGTAAAGTCCGGCGGTGATATTGTCTGTGTGGCTGAATGTTGGGATGGTGTTCCGGAACATGGCAACTTCAAGAAAATCCTAGAGGCTACCAAATCAGCGCAGGATATACTGGATATGGTTTATGCTCCTGGATTTGCGATGACCGACCAATGGCAGGCCCAAATCCTCGCGTTGATTCTCCAGCGAGCGAAGATACACATGGTCAGCGGTTGTCTTTCGGATGAAGAGATTTCCTTGGCCCATCTGCAGCCTAGCGGCAGAGTAGAGGACGTGCTCCAAAGGATCCTACAGCGGGATCCTGAGGCAACCATCTGTGTTCTACCGGAGGGGCCTCAGACCATTCCCTATGTGAAGAGCAAGGAATAATGGACGCGGCTTCAACCAATACTATATTGGCCTTAGTACTGGTTGAAAGGGTTGGATGTGATGGGCGAGGTTGCCATTATGGTATTTCGTACTGTCCTTCTGTACTTTTCTGTACTTACAATCATCCGGGTGATGGGAAAAAGAGAGATCGGTCAGCTCTCCCCCTTTGATCTGGTCATTGCAATCATGATTGCCGAACTTGCGGTAATTCCGATGGAAAACGTCAATATTCCCATTTCCCATGGTCTGATCCCAATGGCGGTGTTACTCATTATGCAGGTGGGACTGGCCTTTCTTTGCCTAAAAAGTCCTATCATCAGAGACCTTCTCTCCGGTGTGCCGGCGATTATGGTCCGAAACGGACAGATCGTAGAAAGCGAGCTTAGAAAACAACGGTATTCCGTTGATGAGTTACTTCTGCAGCTTCGAGAGAAAGGCTACACTAATCCTGCGGATGTGGAGTTCGCCATTCTTGAAGCTTCAGGGACCCTAAGCGTGATCCCCAGGGCGAGCAAAAGACCGGTATCCCCTGAGGATCTAGGCATTCCTACAGGTTATGAGGGTATTGCCTATCCATTGATCGTGGACGGCCAAGTCATCCATAAGAACCTTAAGGAAATCAAATTAGATGAGTCCTGGCTAATCCAAGAGCTTCAAGGACATGGCGTTAGCAGCCCCCAAGATGTATTCTTTGCCCTTATTGATACCCAGGGTGAATTATACGTCCAAGCTTATGACGATGAACCCCCCGATAACAAGCCAATTAGTATTTAGCTTCTTGCTCATCTTCTTGTGAATGACCCTCCATGCTTTGCAAAATCATAGTTGCGGAAGTCTGCTAGAAAAGTGGTCTTGTCTGTTCGCCTACATTCACACAAAAAACCACGCAAAACGGGCAGGAATTTGTTTTTACGTGTGGAATATATGTTGTGTA
>JALNWK010000004.1 GCA_023230925.1 Limnochordia bacterium | reverse complement strand
TGTATTTGATAATATAAAAGTGAACCACTTGGGGCAGAAATTATAACATAAAAGTGATCCACTTCAACCACAATCTGCTATCCTTGATCAGTACCCAAACCAATCAGGGAGCAGGTGAACTAAGGAAGTGATTGAAGTGGACCTCTATAATCGTATCAGAGAAATGAATGTTGTGGAAGGACTTTCACAACGAGAAGTGGCAAGAAGACTTGGGATATCACGAAACACGGTTCGCAAATATTGGGATGGTGGGGTTATACCTGGTGCCTGTAAACCACGGAAGCGAGATCCTGTTGTTATGACTGAAGATGTTATCAGTGCGATCAAGAGGGTGTCTATGCGAACATGTTTCCCGTTTCTCACAAGATTGTGTGGACTTTGTACAATAGCAACTACCGCTCGGTGAGTACCGAAGTCCTCAAAGCAACGCATAAACCAGGTGCAGTATATACAGATATTTGGAATGAACGTCCGCTGGCTGCGCGCATCGTTGGTAACGATGCATATCTTACAGTCGAAATTCCTCCCAAGGGGGTGGTGGCAGTCATACAAGAGTGGGAGTAGCTGATTACGCAGGGGTTTGGTACAACTAGAAAATAACATAGGAGGCAGAGAGATATGCGCAAAGGATTGTTAGCAATGGTTCTGAGCACATTGGTTACTATGGGGATACTAAGCTGCGTTCGAATCAGGAATGATTCGAGGCAGCAAAGGGGGAATCAGTGCATGTACTTACAACGGATTAGGTTAGTAGCATGGATTGCGTTGTGTTTGGTTGTCGTGGGGGGTACGGCCGAAGGGAAGATCGTGATTGAGCATTTGCACAACCCGGTTCAGGGATTACGGCTTCTTGAGGCCACCCAAGCGGTTGCAGAACTCTTCAATGCTAAGCAGTCCGACATTGAGGTGAAGGTAACACAAAGCGCTGGTATGTACGAGAATACCATTATCACTCGCATCCTAGGAGGAGACTCCCCTGATGTGATCAGCCTGATTGGGTATCACTATGCTTCCTATGCCTATGAGGGCATACTGGCGGATCTAGGTCCATATATACAACGGGATGGTCTGGATCTGGGTGAAGTCTTTGTCCCGGTAGCCTATCAGTATTTCCTGTTCGAAGGGGAGCAATTGGGTTTGCCTCAGATGATTCTGCCGTTCGTTACGTACTATAACCGTCACCACTTCGATGAAGCAGGCTTAGTCAACCCCCAGGCCCTTGCAGCTAACAAGCAATGGACATGGGAAGAGATTATCTCCTTAGGCAAACCATTGACCTATGACAGCAACGCTGATGGCGTAACTGATCGATATGCCATAGAATTCTTAGGGGATCAAGAAGACAGGGTCGTTCTCTATGCTCATCAAGCCGGTGGTTCATTTTTTGATGTCGATGTGAATCCAACGAAGAGCTTGCTCACTAGTCCGCCGGTACGGCAGGGAGTGACGTTTCTGCACGACTTGATTAATGTGTACAGAATAGCTCCACCCCCAAGGGGATTCTCGGATGAATATAACATGGCGGGGGGAAATGTGTCCTTCACACTAGAAGGGGTATGGCAGATCCAGGTTTTTCAAGAGACTCTTAAGGATGCGTGGGATGTGGCGCCCTTACCCCACGGACCGGACAACGATGCGGGGATGATCCATGTTGATGGTGTACAGATGCTCTCAGGGATCGATCATCCTGAAGCTGCTTGGGAATGGATTCGGTTTCTTACCCTTGATCCGGAGGCGGTCACTATTTTTACACGGGTTACCGAACAACCACCGGTGCTTTTAGCAAACCTCCCAGACTACTTTGGTTTGTTCCGGAGCGAGATTACCCGTAGTCTAGCCACCGCTATGTTACACACCATTGAGCATCCGGGCAGTAAGCCTCTTTTCCCGCCAACACCAGCCTATCGGGAACTGCGCGATACCTTTCGTCCGAAAATGCTTGAGATACTAGGTGGAGAAGTGGCCGTAGAAGCAGGGCTTGAAGTCTTAGATCAGCAGTGGAACCGGATCTTAGCTGACTACCACAACTGACTTCCGTCGGAACTCAAAATGGAAAGCGCATCAGAGTAAGTAGGGTGCGCTTTCCCTACGGTCATTTTAGAGTATGCTCGATCAAGGGGGATAGTAATGGGTCGCATCTAGTGCTGTTTATAGCCCAATGGATGGAGCCGAGCAATGCTGCCTTGTTGCCTAAGGAACTGACTTTGATCGGGCATGTTTCCGGAGGGAATGACTGGTACTGTTTCATCGTCAGGTCAGTTAACTCCTTTGAAACATTCCCAGCCAAGACAATTACTTCCGGGGCGAGGATACAGTTGATGTTAAAGGCGGTAATGGCCAAAACATGGGCGGTACCGGAAAGACTGTCTGAGCTCTTAAGGAGTGCATCAATGCTCCTTACCGATCTGGTATTAGTACCCATAAGTACCTTGCCAATGTCTGTGGGACTACCAGGGAGAATTCCTCCTTCGGAAACGATGGAGACTCTAAGGGCCTTACCTAAGTGGAGGTATGCGAATCTTTGTACACCCTGGGCTATACCCCTTTCGAGCTCGCCGATGGCAGCCATATTGATCGTAGTGTCTACGAATACGGGAATGCCAAATTTGCTTTGCAGCGCAGGAGCAATAGCTGAAGTCTCCCGGACAGTAGTGTCTTCTCTAGAGTCTGCACATGATGGCATTCCAATGGCAATCCCCACGATTTGCATAGGAGGCTTGGCGGTGATCAAATTGGTGATGCCATTAGCCAGGTGTTCTATTGGGTCATCGAGGATACATGAACGGGTTTGGTACTGCTCCACAACAGTACCATCGGATGTTGCCAGCGCGAAGATGGTACCGTCAATAGCAACGACTATGCCGATAACGTAATGCGCGCGGGCGTTAAACTTGAGTAAGGTTGCCCGCTTTCCACCTGTAGATTCAGCCACGCCAGCTTCCACAAGGATTCCCTCTGTGAGCAGCTCCTGCACGATCTTTGATACTGTTGGTTTGCTTAGATTCAGCTGCTTTGCCAGGTCGGTTCTCGATAGGGTGCCCTGTTCCCTAACAGTTTGTATCACCAGTTGTCGGTTCAATTCAGCTAGCACATTTGATGGCCGGACTGCACCTTGCTTCATAAAGTCTCAACTCCTGGGGATGTTTACTTCAACAACATTCAACCCTAAGTATAGCAGATAATCCCATAGGTTCAAGAATGCTTGTCGGGCCTTGGGGCCATCCTTTGCTTATTCAGCTTCTCCGCCGTTAATGAGGAATACATCCTGTTGGCTATCTTGAAGGTAGACGTAATCCAGCTGTTTATCCTTAAGTAGCAACTGGTACTGCTCTTTGGCATCCTGACGACATTGATCACAGGCAAGCCAAGGGATGATCACCGCCGCGATCCGGGTCGGCGCAGCGGGGACGATCTGAAATAGGCCAGTGTTCTTGGCCCCGTTTGAGTAGATCAAGCGCCAGCCAGAGCAATCCGGGCATAGCCTAATGTGCTCGTTTTGCTCCTCGATGATGCCGTCGGTATCGTAATAGATGCTTCGTTGCCGTTGGTAGTACCGTTGATCACCAAATAGTCGGGAACGATCAATTTGGTCTTTGGTCTCCCATAGCTGTTGGATTCGAGCCACGGTCCGGCTAATCTGTTCGGTTACGCTGGTGCTTTGTGCGGCGATCCTAGGATGCCAATCTGGTTCCTTGACCGCGGTGTAGTCCAAACCAGCTAGAGCAAGGAGTATTGCCACATTCACGTAAGGAAGAGCACCTTCAATGGAGTATCCTCCCTCAAGTACAACGATATCCGGGGCCAGGAGTTCAGTAAGGCGTGCGTAACCTGTGGCACTGAATTTCATATTAGTCAGAGGATCGGTAAAGTGGTTATCTTGGCCTGCGGCATTGATCACCAAATCCGGTTGCCATTCCTTTAGGATTGGCATTACTAGTTGCTCCATTACGTAGAGTATTCCCTCATCTCCTGTACCTGGGGGAAGGGGGATGTTGACCGTGAGGCCATATGCACCCGGACCACCCCGCTCCATAATATCTCCTGTGCCCGGGTATAGTGTGCGACCATCCTGATGGAGAGAAATATGGAGTACCCCCGGGTCATTGTAAAAGATGTCCTGGGTACCATCGGCATGGTGGGCATCCGTATCTACAATGGCAATCTTGACCTCGGGGCCTAGGCGATGGCGGATGTGCTCAACCATGATCGCTTCGTTGTTCACCGTGCAAAAGCCCCGGGAACCATGGACAATTCGCATCGCATGATGCCCTGGTGGACGGAGGAGGGCAAAGGAACGTTGTACTTTCTGATCTAGAACCAGATCCGCCGCTAACATCGTACCGCCCACAGCGATCTGATGGGATTCGGTAATTCTTTGGGATACGTTCGGCACACAAATATGGGATCGCACAATGTGCTGTTTGTCTGCCACAAAGGGTCGGTACTCCTCAATGCCATCAATATCAAGTAAGCCTTCTTCTACAATTTGATCTCGGGTGTATAATAGTCTTTCTTCCCGTTCGGGGTGATCAGGACTAACACACCAATCAAAGGCAGGGAAGAATATGAGTCCTACCTTATGTTCTGCTGTCTGCACATCTATCTACCTCCTGGACTCATGCTCTGTAGTAGATGATTTGTCCCACTTAACTTGGGTCACCTTAGGTCTAACCTGTGCTCTAATCGTGTGAATGCGGCCGACGGTATGAAACCCCCGGACGACGTTGAAACTCTCTTCTTCCACGATATGTACATCTTCGAAATGGGCCAAACCTAGATCCTTTGCATATTGTGTCCCTTGGACCAGCGCCTCCTGGCGGGCTCGTTGTTGATCAAAGAGCATAGCATGTTCGATCTTCGTTCGATACCCCATTTCCGGGATCGTAAGCATTCCCAATTCCGTGTCCGCATGTAGGGTGATAGCTACTGTGGGACGTGCCGCCGCGGCACCAATGGCGTTTGACCCCTCATGAAAGGGAAGGACCTCCCAGGGAAGGGTGAGTTTCTCCGCAGCAAGGGGGATGAAAACCGGAGCCGGAGCCCCAAGCCCCACCACCGCTCGAGGCCGGATGTCCGGTGGCGCTAAGATCTCCGAGACAGTATAGACCGGAACGTTTTCGAGATCACGGTAGATTCTACGAATAGTAGTGGAAAGCTGCTCAGCAAAGGCCTCCATAATGCCTTCGGCGACTTGCCTCCAGGTAAGTTCCAAAGTCTTGGCAAACCTGTTGAGGGCTTCTATGGCCAAGCTGCTATCGCCTATTTGGGCTAGACCTAAAGCCACAGCTGCATCAGTGGGGGTTGGGCCTACACCGCCTAGAGCGGCCGCAGCACCTGCCCGTGTTGGTCCAAGCTCAAACCCGATGGACCGTTCACCGGTACCTGATTGCTTATATGTAGTATGTATCGTGCTGTCACCGCCAAGTCCAACGGAACGACTAAAAAGAGCTGGTACTAGCGTACTGTAGCCTGCGATTTGCGCCCCATTGCGTTCGAATAAGGGTTCACCAGCTACGATTACGGCAATATCGGTGGTGGTACCGCCTATATCTACAACAACGATGTTGTTGTCTTGGTATCTTGAGAGGGCACGGGCGGCCATGATGCTTGCTGCAGGTCCCGAAAGAATCGTTTCCACCGGCCGGGTCGAAGAATCCCGCAGAGGCATCGTTCCGCCGTCCGCCTTGAGGACCAATACATTCTGGATCCTTTCGTTTGCGGCAAGGAGTCTTTCAATGATTTCTACAAAACGAAGTTGCTGCTTAGCCACGCTGGAGTTTAGATACGCTGTAGCCATCCGTCGGGGGAAATTCGCCCGTCCCGAAAGACGATGGCCTAGAGTAATGTGACTAAAATCGGGTCCTTCTTTGGCCAAAATGGTATGGATGGAGCTCTCATGGGTAGGGTTGCGATGGGAGAACTTGCCGGTGATGGATAGGGCCTCGGCCCCGGCGTCTTTTGCCCTGTGGGCAGCTTTGAGTACCTCAGCGCGATTAAGGGGAGCCACCTCGCGACCCCGGTGATCGATATATCCCTTTAGTCGGTAGATGGGAAATCCGAGTTCTAACGTCTCTAGATTGATGCCAGGTCCGGGAACCGCAAGCACAGCTGTGGGCTCGCCCTTTCCTTCAACAATTGCATTTGTGGAAAGGGTGGTGGAAAGATGTAGCTGGATCGGCTCGGAGCCCACACAGTAATCCATGATCTTCCTTAGGACCTCTGTGGTGCTTTCGAGCAAATCCTCATGATTAGTTGGGGTCTTGGCCATCCCTACAACCTGCCCGTTGGAGATCAGGGTGGCATCGGTATTCGTACCGCCAACATCTACTCCAATGATATCCACATCAGTGCACCGTCCTTTAGCTAAACTTTGACGCAAATTGACATATTCTATACATACCTTCTCAACAGGTTCGGTAGATTCCTGCATGGCTACGGGGTGCGAGGCAGGGATAGACTTCATCAGAAGACTGTTTAGATACCATATATTGGCAAAGGTCTTTCGGAGAGCATGACGAAACCGTGAAGGGGAGCGCTATATAGCAGGTGCACACCTCTTTCAGAACCTATAAATATTGGGTAATTTGGTGATCATTTAATGTAGGCGATAAATAGCAGTATTGCAAAAATTCAAGTGTTGGAGTGATCCCATTGTCCGAGAAGTGTAGTGAGCTATTGCTGAAAAACGGCGATATTTTGACCCTTGATCCTAATCTGCAGGATGTTAATGCAGTATTGGTACGGGATGGGCGAATCGTCTATGTGGGGAGTGAACATGGGGCCCGAGAGCGATCATTGGGAACACCAGAAGTGTTAGACCTGGGTGGGAGGACGTTGATGCCAGGCTTTGTGGAATCACATATGCATCCGTCCATCATGGCCAAGACCATGATGGATATAGATTGCTCATACCCGAAGGTCAGAACCATCGGGGATATCGTGGCATCTGTTTCTGAGCGGGTAAAGAAAACTACTAAAGGTGGTTGGATTAGAGGGTGGGGGTATGACGATACGAAACTCGAAGAACAGCGGCATCCGACCCGTTGGGATTTGGACCAGGTATCGCCGCATCATCCGGTCTATCTTCGGAGGACCTGTGTTCATATGGGAGTCGCTAATAGCGCAGCCCTCCGATTGTCTGGAATAGACAAGGATACGCCAGACCCTGAAGGAGGACATATTCACCGGGATCCTGCCACTGGAGAGCCCACTGGGTTACTGATGGATCGAGCCCAGGATTTGATCAAGATGCCCGCCTATAGCGATGGGGAGGTTCAGGAGGGGTTCCGTCTGGCTTTAGGACAGCTATCCCGCTGGGGGATTACCACTGTGCATGATATGCTGGTTGATCGGTGTGCCTTTGCAACCTACCAAGGGTTAGCATCTAAGGAGAAGCTATCGGTACGGGTACGTCTTTGGCTTGAAGGAATTACCTTTGGTTCCCGGGATGCGGGCTTGATTCCCCACGCCATCGGGCTAGGACTTGAGAGTGGCTACGGCAATGACCTGCTCAAGTTCATGGGTATGAAGTTTATCCTCGATGGAAGTGTCGGGGGACGTTCCGCAGCGGTATCCGAACCTTTCGTAGGAACTACCGATGAGCGCGGTATTCTCTATGTTGATATGGAGGAACTGACGCCGTTAGTCTGCAACTGTATCGAAAATGGGCTGCGGGTTTCAATTCATGGTATTGGTGAGCGGGCCATTGAACAAGCAATAAGCGCCCTGGAGGAAGCGGCAGCAAAGGTATCCATCGATAGGCTAAGAAAGATGCGTAACCGAATAGATCACTGTGTACTACCAACCAAAGAACAGCTTGAACGAATTAAGAATCTGGGGGTGGTGATTGAATCCTCGGTTTCATTTATCCACGCTTTAGGTGACAGCTATCTATCCAATCTCGGAGATAGTCGTGCTAGTAGAGCGTTCCCAAACCGAACATGTATTGACATGGGAGTCCCTGTTGCGGCTAACTCCGATTGTCCTGTATGTGACGGAAGCCCCTTATTGGGCATGTATGCAGCCACCACTCGCAAGACTGATACTGGACAGGTGCTAGGTACAAAGGAGAGCATCACGCCGATGGAAGCGTTGCGGGCGTATACTACTACGGGTGCCTATGCGGGATGTGAAGAGGACCTTTTGGGGACTATTGCTCCGGACAAGCTTGCGGATCTGATCGTACTTTCACAAAATCCCATTACCACCGGAGCCGAACATCTACAGGATATTGGAGTAGAAATGACCTTCGTCAACGGTCATCTGGTGTATGCTCGATAGAAGCTGGTTCTCTTGATTTCTACCAGAAGACCTATCTGTTGGGTCAAGTAGGCAATACTTCATGCTTTGCTCTTTCTTCATACAGCAAGGAGGGGTACGTTCTTCTAGCCCCTTCCTTGTATTCCTCTGGTTTGGGACCCCATCTAGTATTGCTATCAAGGCCTTCTTCTTATTACCAAGTAGCATTCTACTCTGTTGCTCGGCTAATATGGAGAGAATCGTATACACACATAGGAAAGTCTATCTACATAGCACCCTTAAAATCTGGGACCTTGGACCCACAATCGCGAGATATAATCTAAACTGTCTAAGTTTATGTCCCACTGGCATTAGAGTTAGTAAATGTCGGCTTTACTCACAGTATCGAGACAAATCTACGCTTTTGGTCCTAGGACTTTAGTAGCGTGTTCCAGTAATCTGTGCTATATTCATCATATACTGCCAATATGTGACAAAACATTGTGGAAGGGTGACTTTTTGGTGATAAATGTGCCTTCCTGAAGAAGACGTGCTCGGTTACTAATATCGTGTTGTTGCCAGGATGAAACAGGTATGCAATAATAATGCAGAGACAACAGTCCTCCCAGGAAGGTAAGCCTGATTTTGTGGCTGAGATACATACATATTCTGAACGATTAGTGTTTTACCTAACTTTGGAGCGATCGTGTGGGCTTAACGGACAGGCTTTTCGGCATTCATATGTTGCCCCTTGGCTAATGGAATCGAGAGGTGGCCAGTATGCTGGGGGAAGGTGATATGGTAACCATATGGCGGTGTGCCTTCTTAACCTAGGACATAGCTAGTGAAAGGGTCTTGTGCAGATGATTTTCAATAAGCGGAAGTTCG
This sequence comes from Limnochordia bacterium, assembly GCA_023230925.1. Classification (NCBI taxonomy): domain Bacteria; kingdom Bacillati; phylum Bacillota; class Limnochordia; species Limnochordia bacterium. The sequence goes on along the minus strand of JALNWK010000004.1, from coordinate 71,532 downwards.
TCTTAATGGTACTAGATGTAATTATGGTTAATTTTTCGTTGCTGTTTAGCATTATCCTTCACTATGGTCAGGGTGCCTTTGGTATCATCGGTGAGCTTTCGGTAACGCACTATGTAGTAGTCTCGGCTTTATCCCTGATTGTTTTTGGTGCATGCCGTATGTATAGTGGCGTCTGGCGATACGCCTCCACCCAGGAATTGATTAGTATGGGTATTGCAGTGACCATTGGTACAGGAGCAACCATGCTCTTTAGTTCTGTTAACACTGCTCGTACCCTCGCCAAATCGGTGTTTGCGATAAACTGGTTTGTGACGATAGTCTTGTTGGGTGGTCTTCGTTTGGCCGTACGGGTCTACAAGGAATATACCAGTAGGGTGGTTGCTGAACCAGATGGGCAAAAGAAGATTCTGATCGTCGGTGCGGGAGATGCCGGGGCTTTGGTTGCCCAAGAAATAAGTAACCATAAGGAACTGGGTAAGAAGGTGATCGGTTTTGCCGATGACGACCCGGGAAAACTCGGCCGGTATGTCCGAGGTAGTAAGGTGCTCGGCTCGATAGACCAAGTGCCTGAATTAGTTGCTAATTACCGGATCGATGAGATCATTATCGCGGTTCCTTCGGCCTCGGGAAGTAGTATCAAACGGATCATGTCCTACTGTGATAGAACGGGAACACAGATCCAGATTGTACCCGGCATTTATGAGATACTTAACGGCAAGGTGGACTTAGGCACGTTACGGGAAGTACAATTAGAGGATCTGTTGCGCAGAGAACCGATCCGCATAGACCAAGATCATATCCGTGGTCACTTAGCCCATAAGACTGTGCTCATTACTGGAGGGGGCGGTTCAATCGGTTCTGAACTAGCTCGGCAAGTTGCGCGCTTTGAACCTTCTTCATTGGTCTTGTTTGACATTAGTGAGAATAACCTCTACCAGATTCAGCATGATCTGAACGATGAATTCCCACACCTTACCTTGGTCACGGTGGTGGGTAGCATCCGCGATGAGAAAAAGCTGGAGGCGGTGTTCGCCCAATATCGTCCGAGTGTTGTTTACCATGCAGCAGCCCACAAGCATGTTCCTCTTATGGAAGAACACCCGGAGGAAGCGATCAAGAATAATGTGTTTGGCACATACAATGTGGTGCAGGCCGCGATTAGGTACCGAGTCAAACGATTTGTGATGATTTCAACAGATAAGGCGATTAACCCCACAAGTGTCATGGGCGCGACGAAGCGGATTGCGGAGATGATTGTGCAAGCAGCCAACCACCTGAGTAACACAGAGTTTGTCGCTGTTCGATTTGGCAATGTTTTAGGTAGCTGTGGTTCGGTGGTGCCACTGTTTAGACAGCAGATCGCCAAGGGCGGCCCGGTAACGGTAACCCACCCAGAAATGACTAGGTACTTCATGACGATCCCTGAAGCATGTCAACTGGTAATCCAAGCCGGGGTGCTTGGTCACGGGGGAGAGGTATTTGTCCTCGATATGGGCAGCCCTGTGAAGATTATGGATTTGGCCCAGGACTTGATCCATCTATCTGGGTTACAGGTTGGTCGGGATATTGAGATTAAGATCATTGGTACCAGACCGGGCGAGAAACTGTATGAAGAGATCCTCACCGATGAGGAGAATACCGAAAGCACCAAGCATGAGAAGGTCTTTGTGGCCAAGTTGCAGGACGTCGATATGAACAGCTTACGAGCAAAGTTGACTGTTCTTGACGATATTATTAGGCAGTCGGCACCGCCCGAGGTGATCCGGAAAGCTATCCAGGAGCTTGTTCCAACCTACGTGCCGACCTATGCGGAACGAGACCAACATGTTGGTACGTTGCCCGATGTGGCCGCAGCTGTCGATGTGTGATGTTGTACATAAAGCAGATCGTGCTGAGGATGCATATCCTTAACGACGGGGGTGGACGGCTTTGTCGGGTCAGTGCAAATGGGGAGTTGTCGGTGGTGCTATCGGGATTGGAGCAGGGCTAGGTCTAGTTGTTGGTCTTTTATTTGAGACGAATATCGCCCTTAGCTTAGTGATCGGTGCAGCTTGTGGCGTAGTCGTTGGATCTATCCTTGGGAATAAGTAGAATCTGTAGATTCCCCCGGTAGAACCCGGGGGAATCCTAGTTAGCCAGAGCCTGAAGGCTCCTCCTTTGCAGTAGAGTCTATTCAATTAACCAGAGACGACTTTCAAAGCTTTGCCTAGCACACTCAGAGATCCTGATCGGGTGGAAATCCACGATCCCTGAATAGAGTGTATCGTTTAAGGGCTCCTTCCATTTTGATGGAATTGCATCCTCACCATAGAGGGCTCCCCATATGGAGCCAACGGTTGCGCCATTGCAATCCGTGTCCCAGCCACAGGCTACAGCTGTCGTTACTGCTTTTTCGAAATCATCCTGACCGAAGAGAAGGGCGGCAGTACATAAGGCAGCATTGTTGATTGTGTGCACGGGGTTGTAGTGACCAAAAGAGTTCCAGAGCATTTCAAAGAGTTCTTCTTGTGTTTCCACCTCTGTTGCTAAAGCCATGGCCCGTTCAATGCTTTCGTAAAGGCGAGAGGTACGAGGTATTTTGGATAAGCCAATACGAAGTGCTTTCTCTATATCACCAGTTTTGCCATCCAAAACTAAGGCGGCAGATATTACTGCCGCGATGAACATTTCACCGTAGACACCATTCTTTTCATGGGACAGGATGGCATCGCGATAGGCCAGCTTTGCGGCAAGTTCGGGGTTTCCTGGGCATGCGTAGCCAAAGGCATCTGCTCTGATCTGAGCCCCAATCCATTCCCGATAGGGGTTCAAATTCCTGCGGATAAAGACCAGATCAGCGGGAGAAAAGTGATCGTGCCCCCGCATCTTGATCACCATGTTCCGGTAAGCTTGGCGTTCCGCAGTACATACATGGATATATGGTAAGGTCCATAACCAAGTGCGTCCCACATCGGATGTGGTGAAATCTCCGCGGTAATTCTTAATAAGCTTAAGACCAATCACTGTGTAGCGGATATCATCGTCACTCTCCATAAACGCGATGTGTTCTTTCGTACTCCCTTTATTGTATACCTTGCCGACCTCACTGGTTGAACTACCCGGAACATAGAAATCTAGGGGCCATGCGTTGGCGCCGAGCAAGTAGTCTTTAACAAATACCCACCCGGGTTGTTGATCATGGCCTGACATGAAGAGGTGGGTCTCTAGGGGCCTGCCTAAGGCACAGCCAATGCACCGACCTAACCAAGCTCCGTGTATTTTGTTATACAGATGGTCCTGGCCGATGGATGTCTTTAGTGTTTGGCGCCCTTGGGGACGTAGTTTCTCTATCTCTTCAAGATCGTTAGGCTCCTCATAGGGGAAGTCCGGGGCGATGTCAAATTTCATTAGTTCTTCGTAAACTGGTAAGATCAAGGTTGCCGGTGCGTCCTCGGGTAGCTCCTCTACCTGTTGTTTGAGCTTCTGTACGCTCTGTTTGCTGCAGCCTTCTTCGATACGCTGTTGGCATTCTGCGAAAAACAGTTCACGCAGATTTGTCCATCCCGACATGGGGATACCTCCCTATTCATGAAAGTGGTTTCGTCACTGTGAGTATTCGACAAGGATTAGTGTATTCCTGCGTGTATGCGATAGTCTGTCGAATAGTTATATCTACGGCAGGAGTCTTGGTATGAAATGTCGAAAGTACTTTCATAAGGTGGGGTGTAAGATGACGACAATCTATGATGTTGCCAAACGAGCTGGTGTATCAATAACGACCGTCTCAAGGGTTCTAAATGACCGGGGGCAGGTCAGTGAGAAAACCCGGATACGCGTGGAACAGGCCATGGCCGATTTAGGTTATGTCCCCAATCCCGCAGCACGTTCCCTGACCCTTGGGGTCAGCCAGTTGATTGCCCTGGTGGTGCCAAGCATCACCAACTCTTTCTATGCGACGTTAGCTAAGGGATTGCAGGATCACTGCTATGCAGTAGGCTACAATACGGTGATCGCCAACACTGATGGTGATCCCGAAAAGGAAATAGAGTGTATTGAGACCTTGCTGAAAAAACAAATCGATGGCATCTGTTTTGCCCGCTATCTTGAGGATGAGACGAGCTTGAGGCTTTTGGCTGAATCCCAGAAGCCTACGGTGATCATCGGGGCCAAACCCAAGGAGTCACAGTTTGATGTGGTGGGCGTATTTGGCACAGGAGCTGCCTTAAACGAAGCAATAGCTCAGTTGAAGACAGCTGGCAAGAGGCGCTTGGGATACATTGGCGGACCACCCCATACAGTAGTTGGTACTGTACGAAAACGGCAATACCAGTTCGCCGTTAAGGAATACGATCTATTTTACGAAGATGCCCTAATCGCGGAGACGGACTTCACCATAGAAGCGGGGAGAGAGGCTGCAGAAGAAATGCTATCTTTGGCTAACCCCCCAGATATGTTTTTTGCGGGAAATGATTTGCTGGCAATTGGGATATTTGAAGCTGTGCAAAACGCCGGTCTTAGCATTCCACAGGATGTGGCGGTCATTGGATGTGATGATATTGAACTGGCCCGATTGCTCAAACCCTCTCTTACAACGATCAGGTTACCACAGTATCTTCTTGGCAAGAAGGCCGGGGAACTGCTACTTGAACGAATAACCAATCCAGGGATGGCAATAAAGGAGCTATCCATGGAGGTACGGCTGGTCTGTCGTGACTCAACAGCTGCAACTATCTAGGAAAGGATTTACAGTGCGGGGGCATAAACAAAGTCAAGTGGCGGGGGTGAGGTCATTGTCTGGACACTAGGTAGTACCTGATTCGATAGCTTAATCAGAAAATGAAAATGAGGAGGAGCCGTGATGAGCAAAGATGATTGGTTGCACCGGATAGTTTTCATTTTGTTTGCTATGTTCTTATTTGTTTCTGCAGGTATTGGCTTAGTGTTTGCTGGAGAAAAGGTCGTACTTACTGTTGCGTCGGGTATCTTGCCCACTGAGATTGAAATCAGGCGGGAGATCGCCGAGCTTTATGAGGCGATTAATCCTGAGGTCGAGATCGAAATGGTCTATCTGCAGGGGGATAGGTTTAGTGATCAGCAAATGATGATCGTCGGGGGTGTGGCACCAGACATACTGTACATCAATCAGACCTTTCTTGCGCCATGGGCATCCCAAGGAGCGCTGCTTGATCTAACCGAGTTTATCCAGAAGGATAATTTCACATTTGAGCATATCCCGCAATCCATCATGGACTCAGTTATGTTTGAACACAAAGTCTATGCAATGCCCTTTGAGGTATCACCACTGGCTTTGGTTTACAATGCGACTTTGTTTGAGGAGGCAGGGTTGAGTGTTCCCCCGGTGGGATGGGAAGATCCAAACTGGCGGTGGGATGATTTACGCCAAACAGCAAGGAAACTGACCAAAGTTGACCAGGATGGGGAAATACAAAGATACGGACTAGGTAGCGCCTCTTGGTGGTGGTGGAACTGGGTGTTTCAAAATGGCGGCCGCCCCCTAAACGAGGATAACAGTAGAACCCTACTGCATGAGCAGGCGGCAACCGATGGCTTGCAGTTCTACATAGACCTGATGTTTGAGGATCGGGTGGCCCCCACTGATGCCGCTATTGGGTGGGACTTTGATGGTGCTTTTATGACAGGTCGTATTGCCATGGAAGTACAAGGTCGATGGCTGAATACGTTCCGTAAGGAAATCTCCGACTTCAAATGGAACACAGCTGCCTTGCCTTGGCAGGTAGAGCCGGGTACTCTTCTTTTGACCCTTCATTATGGAATCTCCAGTCAGTGTCAGCATCCTGAGGTTGCTTGGGACTTTCTAAAGTTTTTAGTCTCTGAGCAACCTCAATTTATTAATACGCTCTCGGGGATGGCGGTACCGGTCAACACCAGTGTGGGCCTGGAGGCAATTGCCCAGTCATCAGCTGAACGGAGCGAAGAAACCTTTCTATATGCATTGCCCTATGGACATGCGGAACCGACCATTGTGAACTATGGGGACTGGGTTGGGAAGGTAAATGAGGGGCTGTATCAGGGTTTTTCAGGTGAAGTTAGTGTATCAGCTGCGATGCAGGGAATTGTTGAGGCGGCAGATGCCATGCTACAGCCATAGCGCCACTGTGCCGGGAAGCTTTCTTCCCGGCACAGGTACTTACGAAGGGTGGGAAATCCATGAACCAGAAGGAAAATGCATTACAAACGATCAAGTTCGGCCATCCACAGAGGGTTGCCTGCGGCATCCCGATGCATAGAATCAGCTACTTGGGTGCGGATCACCAAGGGTATTGCGGCGGGGGACATCACTTACCTGTGGGTTCAAAATGGACTGATATTTGGGGCACTGTCTGGCACCGTGAACATGAAGATGTCATGGGATTTCCTAGAGGAAATCCCCTCTGTAATCTGGTGGAAGCATTAAGGGATTATCCCTGGCCAGATCCTGATGATGAAAGGATCTGTGCCCCGCTCTACGAACAGGCAAAGAACTGGAATGGTAGGGAGACCTTTCTCACTGGGTCCCATCGGGATACCCTCTGGGAGAAGTCCTATATGCTCGCGGGCATGGAAAACATGATGTGCTATTTTCTAACCGAACCCAATGCTGTGCGGGAGTTGCTTCATCGGATCATGAACTTCCAACTAGGCATAGCCAAGCATTACCTTACCAATGGTGTGCAGATAGTCACCATGAGTGATGATCTTGGCACACAGGATCGGCTGCTCCTCTCCCCGGGCATTATCCGAGATTTTCTCGTTCCGGAATACCAAAGGTTGTTTCGTCTGTACAAGGAGCATGACGTGATGATCTTTTTCCATAGCTGTGGCCACATTACGTCTATCGTGGACGTCTTTTTGGAGCTTGGGGTGGATATCCTCGATCCTATCCAGGCTACGGCTAATGATTTGGATGAACTTCGCCGGGTGACAGCTGGTCGGATCGCTCTGCACGGAGGTGTCCGATCGGATACAATCGTAAGGGGGCCGATTTCCGCCATCCAAGAGGAAGTGGCCCAAAGGCTCTGGCAACTGGGTCAGGCAGGCGGCTATTTCTGTGGCCCTGATCAGTCCATGCCGTGGCCTAAGGATCACATTAACGCTCTATGGGAGACTGTGCAGATACTGGGAACCTATCCACTGCTTCCTCCTGAAGAGGCTATGGATATTCTAAGTACCAAGACTGCAGAATAATTGGGGAACCGTATCAGCATCCTCGTTAGGTTCCACAACTGCCGTTGGTGTTTTTTCATCATCCTGCTCATTGATTTGGATCAAGAAAGAAGCGGCGGATTCTGTTACCGAATACGCCAAAGGTGTGCCTTGGCATACCTGCTTGGAGGTAATGCTTGCCCCGCTAGTGTTATCGAGTGGTTTGTGTATAACCAGCATTGACCCAAATCCTTTGTCTGTTTAACTAGTTGTCGCAAAGTCTTGTTGTTCCTTCTGCTCGTAAATGATTCCATGGGTGGTGGCTTTGGCTTCGGGTTGGTCTTTTGTCTCCTCCTTTTCGCATGTGTATTTCGGCCAATTTCAACTGTGCTAAATCGTACTCGGTTCAGTCTATAGCCTATTGAGATTAAGTATAGCTATCTGCTCCTCGTATTCTCTAGTCTGTGGTGCATTGAGCCAAACGTGGGTTTCAAAGAACTCGATGAGCAAAGACCTACGTGCTGGATCAAGCTGCATACTTGAGACCATGCGGGTAAACTCGATCTTAACCTGGACTTTCTCCTCCTCTGTAGAATCCATCTTACTCATCAGGGCAGCCCCTATTGGGCTGCTGCTATTTATGTAGTCCTTCCATGATAGATTTCCCAAGTAAAGTTGCTTATAGTGAAACTCATAGATGTTAAAGTCTAAAAAGGGTAGGGTTTTTACAAAGGTACCCGGTTCTTCTTCTCGCCGCTTTAGGAAGATAGCGATGGGGAAAACTTTGCATTTTAAGGCGATGTAGACCTCGGTAAAATACAAAAACATCAGTTCGTTGACCTCGATGTCACTTGAACCTTGGGGCTCCACCACAACCAATACGGACACTGGTTCACCGCCTATCCGTGCCTTAAGAAGTATGTCAAAAGCGTGTTTCCCACCGCCTCACACACTCTTTGAGCCCTTCGGGGGTACAAGCTCTATAGGCTCATAGTTACTGCGATCCATATGTGGCGCCGCATCCGGGAAGAACAACTCTGTGAACTCGGCAAAGTAGGTTATCAATAGCTGCCTGAAGAGCTGATCTTGTCTCGCGTTTTCTTCTATCATCTTTCACGTCTCCCCTATGGTAGTATTTCCTGTGAATTACTGCCCCCCTGTAGATAAGTAGGTGTTACCAGGAAGTACGCAAGGATTACACCTAGGTACGCCAAGTTTGGTGTAAGTTAATCATAGTATGGCGCAGATGCACCTTGTGGTCAATAGAGTGGAGGCTTGGTCTTGGCATCAATTATCGACGGATGTTTGGAGGCTCATCGGTAGGCATGATCGCTTAACGTGAGCAAGTACTTGCGGAGGATGGGAGAAAGGGGAATGCCCTATGGACTATCAAATGTTCCTGCAGCTTGCTAAGCATGATGGATGTGGGATCCAACATCAGTCGGACCTACGACACAAATAGGACACATCCCTGTGATATAGTGGACACATAGTAGCAAAGGAGGGGTAGATGTGAGCAATATACTGATCGTGGAGGATGAAGAGGCCATCGCCAATTTGATATACATTAACCTAAGTGATGAGGGCTATTGCTGTACCTGTGCCTATGATGGGAGGCAGGGCGCAGACCTTGTTGAGAAAGAGAACTTCGATCTTATCTTGCTTGACATCATGTTGCCGGAGATTGACGGGTATGAGTTGCTTGAATACATCAAGCCCCTGGGAGTACCAGTAATCTTCATTACCGCAAAGGGTGCGGTGAACGAGCGAATAACAGGACTCAAACTTGGTGCCGACGACTATATCGTAAAGCCATTTCAGATTGGTGAACTGTCTGCTCGGGTACAAGCAGTTTTACGTCGATACGGTAGGACCGACAAGCAGTTATCTTTCCATGATGTTGATATTAATCTTGATTCCCGACAAGTAACAAAGGAAGGACAAGCTATCGACTTGACTGTTAAGGAGTTTGATTTGCTTGTTGAGCTTGTGCGTAACAAGAATGTGGCGCTATACCGTGCCCATCTTTACGAAAGGGTTTGGGGGGAAGAGTTCTCTGGCGAGACGAGAACCCTGGACTCTCATATCCAACGGTTAAGAAAGAAACTTGGTTGGGAGGATCGCATCAAGACAGTTTTCCGTATTGGTTACCGATTGGAGGGGTAGGCGTGCGGCTGTTTGCGAAACTATCCATCTGTGCCACAGTGATAGTGGGCCTTGCACTATCCCTTTCTGGTTATCTTTTGATTAGTTCTTCTTACAGGAACGCAATCCAACGGGAAACGGAACGGGCGCTAGATGAGTACCAATATAGCAAGTTTGCCGTACAGGCCGCCGTTATCACAAATCCTGAGAACTTTCAAGAAGTGCTTCGCCTTGATTACGGTAGTCAGATGGCTCTCTTTGCCGAAGATAGATCCCTTGTTTTCTCGAATCTTTCCTTTGAGATCCAGTTTGAACCGCGCTACATGGTATCTGACAATACGGTGGCATATCGCATCGAGAAGACCGCGTCAAAGCCACATATCATGGTCTGGGGAAGGGTTGTTCAAAGTGGCAAAACGTTCTATTTATTGGTTGCTTCGGACATAAGTTCGCTCAGCAATCAAAAGAAGGCAATGGTACAAAGTTTTGGACGAGTATACTTTCTTACACTAGGTATCAGTCTGCTGTTGGTATTTGTCTTGGCCGCATTGCTTAGTCGGCCGATCAACAGGTTGACCCAGGTATCCATGGAAATAGCCGGTGGTCAGTATGATAAACGGATCTGTGTTTCTAGTGACGACGAAATGGGTGATCTCTCCAGCAGCTTCAACTCAATGGCAGATGCTATAGAGGAGAAGATCGATGAGCTGTCCACTAGCGCGCGACAGAAGGAGGACTTTGTTGCCAATTTTGCTCATGAACTGAAGACGCCCCTTACCTCGATCATTGGATATGCAGATATGATCTATCAAAAGAGCCTTTCAGGACAGGATATAAAAAACGCCGCTAGCTACATTATTGATGAGGGCTTACGTCTGGCAGCCCTGTCATCAAAACTCATGGATCTGATCGTGCTGGAGCGCCAGGATTTTATCCTGGAGGAGATGCGTGCTGATGAAGTACTACAAAACATTGTTGAATCTCTACTGCCCTTGGTTACAGAAAAGGCAGTAGAACTGCAATTAGACACAGATCCCGCTTATATCAAGGTTGACTATGATTTATTTAAGACATGTATCCTGAACCTCATTGACAACTCCATTAAGGCGGGCAGTACGAAGATCACAGTCTCTGGCAAACGGTACGGCAGACGGTATTGCATTGGAGTTGCAGATAATGGACGCGGGATCCCCTTGTGTGAAATAGAGCGGATCACCGAAGCGTTCTATATGGTGGATAAATCCCGTTCCCGTAAGCAACACGGTGTGGGATTGGGGCTTGCTTTGGTATCTAGAATTGCCGAGATACATGGGGCAACCCTCAAGTTTACCAGTGAGGAGCATAAAGGTACCTTGGTTGAGCTGAATCTGTTTTGTGAGGAGTGTAAGACCTATGAATAAACGACGCAGGCGTACAGCTGTAGGAGTTCTGTCTTCACTAGTGATTGTTGTTTGCGCGTGGCTCCTAACAAACGCCTTACTTGACAGACAGGAAGCCGCGCTGTTTGCTCGGACAGGGAGTATTTCTGTTCCAGAGGTCTCATGGACTCGGAGAGGACCGCAAGATGACAGGAATTCAGATCAGAATCTGGATGCGGTGAAGCTTGAGGAGAGACTAATGGTCAAGATCTTGGAGAATTGGAATGCTCCTGCAAGCTATGCACGGCCACATGAACCGGTTGAGGGTCAGCTTAATATAGAGCAAGCTGTGACTATGGCACGAGTTGGATTGTCACATTTTGCTGCACAGGGAATCGTTTCATCCGAGCTGTTAGAGGATGATTTCAGTCGCATTAATGCATCTTTATGGGAGAATCGGCCAGCGATGATGGAGAATCAGTCCAGTATGCAGGTAAGGATAGGCATGGAACTACCACCTGAGTATAGTTACTGGGTGGTGACCTTTGACAATACGAAAATGGGTGCACGGCTGACGCTTAACGCTGTAACGGGTGAAATATGGAGAGCCGATGTTTTTCTATACCAAGCTGGAACCATGCCAGCCGATCTTGATGTGGTGGAGATGACCGAGGTATATGCGGCGTACTTGGGGCTTGAGGGCGAGGATTGCATTATCTACGACCAGACTCGGGCCATCAAAGGATTCGGTAGGAATATGCTCAGTGTTATCGCGGAAAAAAAGAAAGTCGCAGGTTATGGTGGAGTGTCTTTGTATTTATCTGAGTTTCGCAGTGCTACCCGAGGCTTGGATAAAACCATGGAGATTGTAGTTGAGCTCAACGATTAGAAAAGCGACCAGAGGATGTTCTGTGTGAAATCGGGATTACAGTTTTGACGCATCTGTAAGACAACCCTATGACACCGTCCTGTTATGATTGGCTTCGAACATCCATCAGGAGGTGTCTTGGTTGCGAAAACGGCTATGCACATTTATACTGTTGGCGGTTTGCCTAAGTGGGGGAGGAGTTATCCTTTTTGAAGCATACACTGCGGCAACGATGAAACACATCGCTGAGGAAAGAGTACACTATGATACAGCCCGCAAGCTTAGCTCTTCAAAGAAAAGTGAGGCGACGGGGATACTTCGGTTGGTAAACGAGGAGCATCCTCTTCCCCCTAGTTACAAACCCAGATTAAAGCGTCTTGCCAACGGCCTACGGTTTGATGAACGTGCAATTAATCAGCTAAACCTGATGCTCGAAGATGCACGGGCACAAGGTTTATCACCTGTGGTGTGCTCAGCATATAGATCCTTTGCGTACCAGGAAGAGCTATTTCAGCGTCAGGTCACAAAGCAGATGTCCAAAGGCTTGTGCCGGCAACAAGCAGAAAAGGAGGCACGTAAAGTAGTTGTCTCTCCGGGAAGGAGCGAACACAATCTGGGTTTAGCTGCGGACATTGTCTCGTTGAGTTATCAGCATCTTGATGAAGCACAGGCTAATACCCCGGAGAATAAATGGCTGAGGGAGCACGCAAGCGACTATGGTTTCATACTTCGATATCCAAAGGACAAAGAAGAGATCACTGGTGTAGTCTATGAACCTTGGCATTTTAGGTATGTAGGCATAGATGCGGCTAAAGCAATTACGGAAAGAGGCCTATGCCTTGAGGAGTACCTAGAATCCCTCTAGCAGACACCTGACATGCTTTGGCAGCCTACCCTTTGCATAAAGCGGAAGCTCCCTGCGGATATTTCAGATGTAGCAGTTATTTATCTAAGGGGGCAATTTTGTGCCAGGCGATAGCAATCAACACCTGGAAACTGTAGAAATAGAGAGGGCTGGGTACGAAAGGAAATCTACCTTGCGTAATCTCGTAGAACTCTACCTTTACGACCTGAGTGTCTTTGAAGAAGAGGAAAGTGATGTAAACGAGTGTGGCCTGTATGAGTACGAATACCTTGATCATTACTGGACTGAACCGGGAAGAGAGGCTTTCCTGATTAGAGTAAATGGCAAATTGGCAGGTTTTGCCTTGGTGCTAACTACCCCGGAGCATCATTCCATGGAGGAATTTTTTGTAATGAGAAGATACCGGGGAAGGCGAATTGGTCAAAGGGCTGCCCATCAGTTATTTGATTTGCTGCCCGGCCGCTGGCGTATTGCAGAGATGCGTCTTGATACACCAGCCCAGAATTTCTGGAGAAAGGTAATCTCCAGGTATCATCAGGTGCGGTTCGTGGAAGGGATTGATCCTACATGGGCGGGCCCTGTGCAGGAGTTCTCCACCCGGGATTAGGTTAGTGCTCTACCATGTTTTCGTATCCTTGATTTAGCTTGATGTAATCTGTGGGACTTAGTCCCATTTCCTTCTTGAAAACCCGGGTGAAGGACTGGACCGATGAGTAACCAAGCAGGTAAGCCACTTGCTTTACGGGCAAGTGGCCCGACTCAAGCAAAGCTGCCGCCCGGGTAATCTTCAGGAAACGGTAGTACTGCATCGGAGTTGTATTCTCCACCTGCTTGAAAATGTTAATGAGGTGGAACTTGTTAATCCGCAGGTGATCGCTGAGTTGATCAAGGGTCACATTTGCCTCCACGTTATCCTTGAGGAAGGATTTAGCTTGGCTAACGATCTGGAAATAGTGGCTGACTCCCCGTTGCTTGCTGTTTAGACTTAATTCACTTAGCTCCGCTAGCAATTGGATGAGGAGTCCTTGGGCCTTGAGTACGCTTTGGAACTCAGGGGTCTTCCAATGTTCAACAATTCTTTGTAGCATCAGACGAATCAGGTCCTCCTGGCTGTGCCCACAGGTAAGAACCGACCAATCTAGTAGACGGTCTAGGGCTTGCTGTTCCCCTGATTTGTCTATTTGCGAGGCTTCAAAGTAAACGGTGAGCATGCTGAGCTTAGATTGGGCCGTGAAAGCGTAGGCACAACGCTTGGGAATGTAAAGCAGGCTTCCTTTACACAAAGGGTATTCCTTATCCCCAAGCAGCATGCATCCTTCACCCTGGGTGATCATGCCAAGCATGTGTTTTGATGCTGGAGTCTTGCTCAACCGCCAGTCCTTTGGATAGGTGATTTCCAGGGCGTTTCGTACCTCTATGTGCAAAGATGGTGAAAACAAGTAAAAATCACTTGATATGGTACTGGAATCCTGGTCTGTAAGGCGTCTGACCAGGAATTCTAAGTAACCTGTGCGCTTAACATCGGTGGCTACATAGACGGGGTAGCCATGCTGTTCATCTCGGTACAAGACGCCGTAACCCGGTCCGGTCTCGGTTTCCACGTTCAACGGGAGGGTGGTTAGCTGTACCAAGGATGGTTCGCATAGATAAGCAATTGTCAAAGGATCGTGTACCGGCGGGAACATCTGCGCTGTCTCTTTTGCCCAAACCCGGTAACAAGACATCAGAAACCGGGTACCAGGAAGGCTAGATGCATGGAGAATATCCAGGTACTTCTCGGAAAGATTACAGTGCAACGTAACCTCATATCCCAATGCGATAATCGGAATGTTTGATCTGAGGATTACCTGTGCCGCCTCGGGATCCTGTTGGATGTTCCACTCCGGTAGGGCTTGACTACACCAACCTCCCATGAGAACAATTTGTTTAATCTTGCCAGCTTCGTGGGGATACTTGGTTAAGAAAGCTGCAAGGTTCGTTAATGGGGCGTTGGCCACATAGGTAATGCCTTGGTGTGTACGGAGAATGTCTTTTAGAAAAGCGATAGGCTCCTGAGCCGCAGGTTTTGCCATAGGCTCTATGGGCCTAGCTAGGGGCTGCAATTGCAGAGGAAGCGTATTTCTTTTGTGCATTGGATCTTTGTACCGGGGGCTGTTACCCGTACTCACTTGCACATATTTTACTCCATATAGTCCAAGGACTCTGCGGGCAAGAATGCTCCGGCTTTCAGGCTGGAAGGAGGTTGTGGTAACCCCTAGCAGCTCAATTTCCGAAGACATACAGGCTAACCCTAGGGAGAAAGCATCGTCAAAGTTATCCCCAATGTCTGTATCAAGGACTACTTCTATGGCCACCGCGGTTTACCCCCACTCATTCAATAAATGTTAACTTCATCCCAATAAGTGTGAAAGGGCTACGTGCAGGAACAGTCGAACTTAGCTAGTGAAGTGAATTTCCAAAACCAGTATACCATACTTAGGTGCTTGCGGCACCCAATATCTGTTACATATGGCGACCAGGGGAGGGTCATCCATGCGAAGCTCTATCCTTATCTTGATTGTGCTTAGTGGCATTATCCTATACCAGACGATGGTATTTGCCGCAGAGTCAGTTGTTGTCACCGTCGAGACTGTGCCAAACCCGCTCAACCCCTATGGACACAATATCTTTGTCCAGGGAGAGCAGCCAACAATTAAGCTTGTATTCCTAACAGCAACAGGTCGTCTGAAATCCCCTCTGTTACACTACTCCGTAAAGGATTTCTGGGGTGCCTGCATAGACAGTGGCACAGTTGAGCCGGTATATATGGGAGTGGGCGGCAACGTTACCCTTACGCCAAAGGTAACAGAGGTTGGGTGGTATTCCCTGGAAGTGGGCATAGAGGAAGCGGGTAAAAACGTACAGATTCGTTATGTTACCACCAGGCAGGCAAATTTGGACAAAGAGCCTTTGGTAAGCTTCGCGATTGTACCTGTACCTGTACCTGTACCTTTGCGTCTTGGCACGACACCCTGCGGAATGGATGTTGGCGTTAGCTGGTTTGCGAAGGACGGTAACTATGAGGCTTTGGCCGATATAGCTTCCAAAGCTGGTGTTTCGTGGACTCGGGATCGGATTAGATGGGCTCAGGTTCACCACACCGAGGAAGGGTTTAGCTGGGGAAAGTATGCAAAGAGTATTGATGCCCAGCAGAAAGCTGGGCTTAAAGTTCTGCAAACCTACCATGATTCTCCCCAGTGGACCCGGTATACTTCATCGAATGATGATCTTAATCTGCCCGATGACCTAATGGCGGCTTACCGATTTGCCGAGGAATCCGCCGTAGTCTTCGCCGATGTTGTGAAGGCCTGGGAGGTGTGGAATGAGCAAGATCATATCTTTACGCATCAAACCGCGGATCACTATGCCGCGGTACTAAAAGCCGCATCATTGGGTTACAAAAAGGGCGGGGCACAGGTAGCCTTAGGGCCCCTCGCCCATCTGCCCGGGGACTATGCCCAGCTTTTGTTTATGAACGACATTGCCCCGTATATCGATGTCTACAGCTTTCATACCTATGCCGATGCTAACTCGGCCGTCTACGATAATGTCATTTTGGAGCATCTAGCCTTTGTCCAGGAAGTCGGGTTAGCGGGAAAACCTGTATGGTTAAGTGAATCGGGTTTACCCTTCATTGATGGGGACAACTACTCCTCCTTCCACGATGCCAGCTTAGACCAAATTAAGTACCTTGTGAAGTCGTATACAACTGCCCTTTCTCTGGGGGTTGCGCGGGTGTTTTGGTTCATTTTGCCCCAGGTCCTAGAAGGAGGAAGACAGTGGGGACTACTTAGGGCGGATCAGACTCCTCTCCCGGCATATGTGGCGTTGGCCAATATGACCGCTTTACTAGGAAAGGGTCGGTACCTGGGGGAGATAGTAGTTGATCATAGTAGCCTGACTGGTACGGTAATGAAGGTATTTGACTCGGGGTCTGGACAGGTGCTTGTTGCTTGGAGCCAAGTTCCCCGGGTGGTTAAGGTGGAAGGCAGCAGAGGGTCCTTAGTTGTTCAAGACCCTTTGGGGCGGAGGAATGAGATAGACATCGAGGATGATGCTCATTACCACATTAAGCTAGACAATGTGCCCAGATACATTCTAGGAGGTAGATGGCTGGATGCGCCCATTCTAGAGACTAAGAGCACTGTGGACCAGAATCCCCCTAGTATCGTCTTGAAGAACACTTTTCCCCAGGACAGTATTCCGGAGGAGAGGACATGCGCTTTGCCGGGTTACTTCATTGCCGCTGTGCCAATGACTATCCAGGTGGAAGTATATAATTTCGGTGAAGATAGGTGCACAGGCAGAATACGGGTTATTCCCCCTGCGGGATTCGTACTTTCTTCCTCAGAATGTGACCTGAGTCTAGAGCCGATGAGCAAACAAGTAATCCCCTTTAGGCTTACACCCCCAAGGGTGTTCGAACATGATCAGTACTACCTTCAGGTTGAAGGGGACTTTGAGGGGCAAAGCACCTGTGCGGTATCACGGTTAATCGTGGATTGGAATAGGGTTGGTCGTTGGATCGAGGTAGACCAGGCACTGCAACGGGCCCTTTTGCCTTGGCGTTGTGCGACTAGTTCCCAAGGTCACTCGGTGATTGAGCAAACACCCGGTGAAACTAGCTCAGGCAAGGCGGCCATGACCCATCGGTTTGGCACTCCGGGGGGTTGTTGGGCCTTCCCTTACCTAGACTTCCCCGAGAAAGTGGACCTAAGTGACTATGCCGGTATTCGTTTTCATCTTACCGCCGATGCGGCCGGCGATGTTCCAGCTACATTCAGTTTTAGTATCCGTGAATGCGAAGGAAACCAGTATCGGGGAGGGAGCGAATACCCTTTAGACGGAAAGGTGCAGGTTTTCACCTTTTACTTTAATCAGTTGGTGCAACCAA
Source organism: Limnochordia bacterium (assembly GCA_023230925.1). Lineage (NCBI taxonomy): Bacteria > Bacillati > Bacillota > Limnochordia > Limnochordia bacterium. The sequence continues at coordinate 54,220 of JALNWK010000004.1, read as the reverse complement.
GTTGGGTCCCCCAGAGGAGTTACCGACCTATTGATCTAACGCAAATAAACCGGATCACCTTTGGTTGTGTACTCGATTCCCCAAAGGGGGACACCCAAGTAGCATACCGAGTTGAGAGAATTGAATTACTGGCGAAGAAACACTAGGAGAGGATGTACACAGATGAGTCAACGGATGAAAGTCATTCTTGATACCGACATTGGAACAGATATCGATGATGCCCTGTGCCTAAGTTATTTACTTGCCGAAGAACGTTGCGATTTGCTGGGCATTACCACCGTTACCGGAGATACCCAAGTACGGGCTAGGATTGCCGATGCCATTTGCCAAAGTGCAGGAGTAGAGATCCCAATCTATGCGGGAAGGCAGGAAGTAATCCTAACTGGCAGGGGTCAACCGGAAGTACCGCAAGGGGAAGTGCTAGATATCCTACCCCATCGAAGGAGTTTTCCTACGGATTATTTGGGTTTCATGCAAAGAACCATCCGGGAGAACCCAGGAGAGGTCACTCTCTTGGCTGTAGGGCCCATGACCAATGTGGGTCTGCTTTTTGCCATGGACCCGGAGTTGCCTAAAATGCTCAAACAGACGGTAATGATGATTGGACAATTCCTCGCTGGTGGTGCAGAGTGGAATGCCCTTGTGGATCCTGTGGCCGCCGCCTTGGTGTATCGTTATTCAAAAAACCTGTCTATTGGGTTGGATGTTACCACAAAATGTGTCATCTCTGCCCAGGAGGCAAGGAGCAAATTCACAGGTCCCATTTTGGAGACGGTCCTGAAACTGGCGGAAGTGTGGTTTAGAGGACGAGACAAGATTGTCTTCCACGATCCACTGGCGGGGGCTGTAATATTCGAACCAGATCTGTGTACATACCGGGTTGGTCATGTGTCTGTGGAATGTAACTCCAAGGGAGAGGAGGGTCGAACATACTGGAAAGAGAATGCAGCAGGCAATCCCCACAGAATTGCGGTTAGTGTTGAACAGAAGCGGTTCTTTGAGCATTATTTTGACACCATAGCTAACTACACTAGAGAATGAGGAGGTCGGATGTAGTGAAAAGAATGACTATTGTGTGCTTGTTATTAAGTCTACTGTTTGCGGGTGCTGTTGCAGGAGCTACGCAAATTAGCTTTTGGCATCCTTGGGGACCAGGTACAACCCACGCCATTGCCGTGGAACAAATAGCCGAGGCCTTTGAGAAGACACATTCGGAGATTGACGTGGAAGTGGTAGCCTGCGGTGGAGCAGGGGATGAGATCAACAAATTCCTTGTTGCGGTAGCCTCCGGAACCCCGCCAGATCTAGCAATTATGGGTGGGCTAAACGTTGAATGGATCGAAAGCGGGATCCTACAGCCACTTACCGTCTATTTTGATCGGGATGGGTTAGGACCTGAAAATTTCTATCCAGGCGTTTATGAAGCGATGCAGTATGACGGTGAGTTGTGGACGGTGCCCTTTGAGCTATTTGTACGCACATGGCAATTGGTCATTAATAAGCAGATCTTTTCGGAAGCAGGGTTAGATCCATGTGTATCTCCGGAAACGGTGTACGATCTAGAGGAACTAGACCGAAAACTGACGGTAAAAGATACTAATGATCGGATAACCCGCGTGGGTATGTATCCCTTTGATAGTTGGGGACAGTGGAATGCCTTTTCCCAATGGGTCTATCGGTTCGGCGGTGACTTCTACGATCACAGCAGTAACAAGCTTAGTATTGCTTCTGAGGAGAATGTAAAAGCCCTTGATTGGCTGAATAACTGGTATCAACGGGTCGGTCATGCCAATTACCAGACCTCTACACTGGCGGGGGCCTTTAACAATTCAGGATACCTCTTCGCTACAGAAAAAGTGGCCATGAGTCTTTGGGTCAACTCCTTCGCCCCAGCGGTAAACGAGTTCGCCGCCGGACGTCCCGTGGAGTATCGTACCGCCGTGCTTCCCTATCATCCTGATATTCAGAAATACGATGGAATTGAGGTTGTCTGTGACTGGGCCTTTTCTATTCCCTCCGGTGCAACCTATCCCGAAGAAGCATGGGAGTTCATCAAATTCTGGATCACCTCAGATGAGGCAGCCAATCTGTTAGGGGAGACCGTAGGTGCCCTAACCATTTGTCGTAGCAACCCCTACGAAGAGGTGTTACTGCAGGAACCTGACCTATTTGGCGCTTTCATTGAGTATTTGGGCCATGCCTGTGCTCCGAAGCCCCCGGTGGCCGGACTACACTCACTACCTGCTTTGATTAACGAGGTAATCCCTCAAGTCTATCGTGAAGAGTTAACACCCTCGGCGGCACTGGCCCGCATCGAGAAGAGAGTGCAGATTGATGTGGATGAACTACAGCAAAAGTAAGAAGGAGTGTGACCATGATGAAGGGTAAGTATAGATGCATAGGGTTTTGCTTCCTGCTTATCTTGTTATGGGGTAGTCTTTCCGTTGCCCAAAGTACAAGCTTAATCGATACCAACAGTTTCACATTGGGTACCGATCATTGGCGCACACAGCTATGGCAAGGAAGTGAAGATACCGTAAGCTTTACGGTGGATCCGACGGTCACAAGAAAGGGAGCTGAATCTGGTCGGATTACCACCCATAGTACCGACTTATCAGCTAACTTCCATTTCTACTACTGCCCTAAGCAGGGTGTCCTAACGAAAGGCCAAGGGTATCTGGCCCGGGTGTGGGTGAAAGTCGATGTAGTTGATTCTAAGGCGCCTAGCTGGACCTGGCAAGGGGTGGAGACTAGACTAACATCCCATGCTAAAGACTGGACCGAGACCCATCAGGTGCCGCTACAGCCTGCTGCCATGGACGAAGAAGGATGGATGATGTTTGAAGGAATAATGGTGTTACCTCAGGAAGAACCGGTGAGCATTATGTTTGAGCTGTTTTTCGTAAATGTGCAGGGTAGTGTCTGGTTCGCAAACCCAGAGTTCTATCCCTTAGATTGATCCTCCTTGGCCCCTAGTTAGTTGTCCGGCAGATGGAGTATGATGGGATCATGGAAGGAGGCGTTGTCTTGTGTTACCCAGGGAGAGAGTTCTAGCTGCATTGGCCCACGAAAGAACGGATCGAATTCCCTTTGAGCTTGAGTTTACACCGGCGGTGCATGCTAGGTTCAAGCAGGAAACCGGCTCATATAATCCGGCGGAGTACTTTCAGTTGGATATCCGCAATGTCGATCTTGCTCCGACACAGCAAGTGAGGGATTACCAGCAATATTACAGTGAAAACTTATCTGGTTTGTTTGTCGATGAGTTTGGCATCGCCCACAGACCGGGTACATATTACCATTTCAGTAAGATGCTGCATCCCTTAGAGAAGATTGTCTCTGCTGCCGAGGTCTTAGAGTACCCCTTTCCTGATCGAGATGCGGACTACCGTATGGCGCCTGTATCCGATTTAGTTGCAGCATATCATGCCCGGGACCTGTTTGTCAGCGCCTTTGTGGGACATATTTTTGAGACAGCTTGGTACATGCGGGGGATGGAGAATCTTCTGGTGGACTTTCTGGTAAATCCGGAACTGGCGGAGGTCCTGCTAGATAGGATTACCTCACTTAACGTGGCTGTTGCGACCGGTTATGCCCGGGCAGGGGTTGACATGATTCGCCTAGGTGATGACGTTGGTTCACAAAGAGCAATGCTGATGAGCCCGGATACTTGGCGGTACTGGTTGAAGCCTCGATTAGCACAGGTCATTGCGGCTGCCAAAAGCATCAAGCCGCATATCCATATCTGGTACCATAGTGACGGGGTAATCGAGCCGATCCTAGATGATTTGGTGGAGGTTGGCGTGGATGTTTTAAATCCGGTGCAGCCTGAGTGTATGAATCCAGAGGAGATTAAGCAACGCTATGGCACAAGGCTATCTCTTTGGGGCACAGTGGGCACCCAAAGCATCATGCCCTTTGGTAGGCCAGAAGAGGTATTCGCCTATGTAACAGAACGGATCCGCCTTTTGGGCGCTGGTGGTGGTCTAGTCCTGGCCCCAACCCATGTCCTCGAACCGGATGTCCCCTGGGAGAACATCGAGGCCTTTGTTGCTGCAGCACGACAGGATATGGATCAAGTGATCGGAGACTAGCATAGCAAGAGGTTGTATCTTGATGGAAGTGAGATCTACATGGATCGGATGTTGTTTGTCCTGTAACTAGGCGGTAGACTTGTCTTTATGATGGGGCTTGCGCTACCGCTTCTGTACAATGGCTGATCGGCAGGCGCTAATAATATAGTAGCCAAGAAAGGCCATACGATGGCCCGTTGACCACGAAGGAACACAAGGGGAGACTGTGTAGGCTGTGGGAGGGGCAGCGCGCAAGTTGCGCTACCCCTTTATCTCATCATTGTGACTTAGTAACTGGCTACATATTCCGGTTCTTCATCTACCTCTAAGACTTCGCCCCCTGCGGCTGCTGATTTAATAATGGCTAGAATCGTCTTAGTATCACCAAATTCCAGCTCAGGGGTGACAAAGATGGGTTCTGTGTGGTTCATCGCCTTGTAGAAGTTGATTAGCTCCCGGTAAAATCCTTGTTCCGGTTGGTAGGAGAGCTGTTCTGCGGAACCATCATTGTAGGCAATGTTGATGATGCCGGCATCTTTCTCCTCGAGGTAAATCATGCCCCCGGTGCCAAAGATCCGCAGGCCAATCAGAGGCCGCTGCATTTCCTTGCCCGAGCAGAAGAAGGAAAACTGGCCGGTCACTCCATTGTGAAATAGTAGATTGGCATTGACAACACTAAAGGGTGCAAACTCCGCATCAATCGGTACACCGAAGGCTTGGACTTGTTTGATGGAACCGAAGATGTGTCGCAAGGCGGCCAGATCATGAACCACTGTATCGGTGATAATGCCCCCCGGGAACTCGGGATGCTGACGCCACTCCTTAGCAGCAAATTCATTGCCCAACATATCCTGGGGCATGTTAACCACACGATTTTGGATGAAGTAGACCACCGCACCAATCCGTTGCTGTCGTACCAGATCTCGTATGAGGTCCGTCTCCTCGTCGTAACGATAGTTTTCGGCGATCATAATCGGCACCCCGTACTTCCGCGGTAAATCCCGGGCCGCTTCGATTTCCCCCAGGTCGCTTCCTAAGGGCTTCTCACAGATTACCCCCCGGTGGGAGTGGGCAATGATCCGGGCCACCTCATGGGTAACGGGATAATTCAACTCGATGGGGACCATGATATCAATCACGTCTACATCGTCCCGACGAGCCAAAGAACGGTAATCATCGTAGATGCTCTCCTCAGAAAGACCAAGCTTGTTGCCCCATGCTAAAGCCTTGTGATGCTCCCGATCACATAGGGCGACTATTTCGTATTCATCGTGAAGTCGTTGGTACGCTGGTAAGTGCAGGCGTTCAAAGGCCATACCAGTACCAATAACCCCGACCCGTAAGCGTTTCATGTAGATCCCTCCTAAACATTAGGTTAGTTTAGTATCCCGTTGGTGGGGAGGTAAATATACTGGCGCTATGCCTCCGATTTGTGAGATAGTTTTGCTAATCTTGTTACTATTCAGAGGCCCAGCTCAGTAAGAGGGCGTAGTTAGTACCCGGCAAAGGCAACAACTTGGCAATGAGAGTCTGCCTAGACTTGGTACTAGAAAGTGTTAGCCAAGGGCAAGGGCGTCACCGCAAGGTGGGATCTGAAGGAAGCTAGAGGTCTGAGAGGTTGTCTAGTTAAGGACAGACTGGAAGCTGAAGATAGGTAAGAAACATGAAGGGAAGATGCCCTTGAGGCAGTGAAAACCGAGGCGTTTGTAGACATGGTGCCCCTTTTTGAACAACTAGGTATAGAAATCGAATCCTTGCCATCGGTAAACCGACTATATCCCGCGGTCTACGAGGAGAAACAGGTATTTCTTAGGGTATCGCCAGGTCGGGTACCAAGTAAGGATCCTTATGTCGGGTTTTTGAACCGAGAGAATTTGACTGACGCTTGTGAGCTTGCATACTACCTAGCGATGAGCGGTAGCAGAGAATCTTTACCGGCAAATTATGATCAAATCTGGCGTGGTGAATTTGCTGAGATTGTGCGGGAGTTTTTCCTTCTCCTCTCTAGCGAGCTTTATTACCACAATTTTCTACACCCTGATCTACAGGAGTACTGGACAGCGGAACAGTTCGAAAGCATACATCAGGAGATGCTAGAGATGCAGTTTAGGTATGTAAGCAGTGCTTTCCCCGACTCTGTACAGCGGACGAATAACTACACAAGTCGCTACACAGGCAAAAAGTATGAAGTTGTAGAAGCCGAGATAACCCTACGAATGAGTATTGGCAACGAACCGGACGAGACTGGATTTAATACCGAGGTAACCTACTTGTTTTTCACGATTGTTGATGGTCGGTGGAGACTGATATTGTAGCTCTATGACATAGCCCGGGTTTGACAAATACGAACTCCGCAGCTTGGCAGACGATGGCATGACCAAAATTCATCATGCCATCGTCTGCGATCTATAGGGACTTCGAATGATCGGCTGGACCCTTCGCACCACTAGATGGCCCTTCGAAGTAACATGAAGTAACTATCCTCCAATGTAGGCTCAATCGGCATGGCATCTTCCTTCGGCTTGTTTTTAGAGATCGCCCGTACTTCCTGTTGGCCGATGATATACTTCGTGGAGACAATTAGGACATCCTCCTCCATTTGGGCAAGCTCATCCTTTGTTGTGACCATCGTCCACACATATCCCCGGGCCAATTTGGAGAGGTCACTGACGTTGCCGTCAAATAGGATTTGGCCGTGATCAAGTACTACTACCTTTTCGCATAGATTCTCCACATCCGCGACGATATGGGTGGAGAACAAGACGCATGTTGTTTCAGCACAGTCCGCAAGTAACTTCCAAAAACGAACTCGTTCACTAGGATCTAGCCCTGCGGTGGGCTCATCGAAGATCCGAAACTGGGGGTTTCCCATGATGGCTTGGGCAATACCGATACGTTGCCGCATGCCCCCGGACATTTTTCTCAGCTTCTTGGATGCAGACTCGGTCATATTGACATACTCCAAGACCCGGTTTACTTCTACGTGTCGGGCTTTTGTATCCTTCATTCCCCGGAGAATACCGATATAATCCAGGAATTCATAGGCGTTTAGGAAGTCATATAGTCCAAAACGCTGAGGTAAGTATCCTAGATCATCGCGAAGCTGATGGATCTCTTCGGGAATCCTAAGGCCATTAACCACTACCTCACCTGATGAGGGGGGAATCAGTCCGGTCAAGATCCGGATCAGTGTAGTCTTCCCTGCTCCGTTAGGGCCTAAGATGCCTACTACTCCTGGTCCCCAGGTGGCATCGAGGTCCTTTAATGCTTGGTATTTACCATAATACTTATTCAAACCCTTAAGCTGTACCTGCACTGGTTTCACTCTCCTAACTAAGAGCATATAGTTTGTAAGCTTACAGCTGTATCTGCTACCGGTACGACCTACCCAATCAGAAGAAGCGTTCACTTTTGCTAGAAAGCCACAACCCGCCCAGGGTAAAGCAAATCCCCACCGATAGTAAGAGGACTCTGTTTACCAGAAACAAAGGTGATTGGGGCTCAAATCCGGCTAGGAATAAGAAGATCTGATCCGGAAGATGCTCTGCCAAGAAAAGGTTGGCGGCCCATATTCCCATGCATACGCTAAAAGCCGCAAAGGGAGAACGGAGCACAGCGGTGAGCAAGAACGCGCACCCTCCCCAAAACAATGTCGGGCTTAAGGTGGAACAGAGAAGTCTGTAACACTCTCCACAGGGTGGGTCGTAGATCCGATGCACCAACATCATGGCCAAGACATGAATAATCATGACTACTACTAGTGCTAGTATGCGGGCGATGAGTCCTTTAGTGCGAAACTTAGGCTGGGCAAAGGAAAGTTCCAGGATCTCATTATCCAAATCTGCCCCGATGATGCGGGATCCTAACCAGGCCCCGTTCAAGGGCAGGCAAACCTCGGTGGCCAAAACGATGACACTAGGGGGGAAGAAGTCCATAATGAACACAAATAACGCGATACCGATCATGACTAACAACGAGCACAGGGCAAAGGGCAATCCCAGGATTTTCATCGAGAGCCATAGGTTTCTCATAAGTAATCTTCTCCAAAGGCCGTTATGATCATCATCTCGATTAGTGGTTGACTTGCTCCCCAGCCAGATGTTAATTCAAACAACGGCCGAGTGATGCGGGCAACACCTTCAATACCGTGGTCTAGGTAGACTTGGTGTAGCATTTGTACTGAAGTTGGTACATTGGTCTTTAGAGGCTCTAAAACATTAGACTCGGCTGAAGGGCCTAGCAGCCTGGGGTCAAAATAGAATTCATCTTCTATATCTGCGATCGTTTTTTGTCCGGTATCTACGAAATACAAAAAGTCGAGATATTCACCAAGAGTAGTGGAAGTGTTCCCATGAACCCCACTCGTAGCAGCTAGCCGCTCCCGATTGAGCCCCGGGAACTTAACGTGCTCAAATAGTTGTTCGAAGCGTTCCCGATTTATAATCCGCATGTTATGTGGTCCAACGTTAAACTGCACCCCATGATAGCGCACGAAGGCTTGTTTTACTACCACATCGTTTGCGAAGTGCAATTCGCTCCTTCGGCTAACTAGGTGCGTGTTTCCGCCCGACGATGCCAGTTTTCTACCATTCAGACCAAGGGGTACAGTTATCAAAGTGAACTGTTCCGGTTTCCAGCCAGTAAGCATGCTGTAGAACTCCAGTTGTTTCTGGTATTCGGACAGGAGTGGTAGTCGTTTTTCGCGGTCTTCCGGAAAGAGGTACCAGGTTATATTGCCCTCGCTTATTCTGACGAAATTCCGGCTACCCACTAGCGATAGCGCCGCTATTGCTGTGCCGGAAAACACAGTATGGCGTTTGTTCTCGACGAATTCCTCACTAACCAAGGGTAATCCCGTAGCGATGACCATGTCCTTTGGTCCGATCACAGACAGTGTTAGAGGATGGGGAAGGATCATCGGGCGACTCGAATCCAGGGCGTTTTCCCTAATGCTGCTGTTAAAAAGGTAATAGAAATGGTTACCCAATAATGGATACCAACCATAGGTGTCGTTAAGGAGCGTAGCCTCTCCGATGAAGTTTTTAAGCTCTGCTACTAGGTAAATCCGTTTCCAATCCCAAATGATTCCCGAGTAACCAATTTCAAGCTCGACGCGACTACCTGGTTGCAAGGATTGTACAAGTCCAACGGTGTTAATAGTTCGATCCTGTGTCCAGGAGATCTCTTGTCCGTTCTGTTTGATGTAGTGGATGGTCAGATCCGGATCGAGACTAAAGGGGATGGAGGTATAGGATTGGTCTGATAAGTTTTCGAGGGTGATCTTGGCGACCGCGCGTAGCGTATGCCTCCTCGGTTCCAGTTCGATATCTAAAGCATAATCTTGGATCTGTAGATGATGTTGGATGATCCAGTTTTCCCGAAAGGCTAGATTGACCTGTGAATCTACAAAGTACTTCTCCTCGCTTTTTTTGATGATTTGCTCGATTGTTTCAATCTCCCCAAGGAACAACGCTCCCGATGCTACGGTACCCACCAGAAAGGCTCCTAACAGAGTAGTTACCACGACTGATTTCAGCACAGTGTGAGGATAATGACCTTTTTTCCGGCTATGTGAAATACAACCTAGAAGACTTAAGCAGGAGGCACATAACCAAAAAAGCTTGCTTTTGCCCAACAAGGGTAGATCCTGGGCATAGCCCGGGAAAGTATATCCAAGGCCTTCCCCGCCTAAATCATACATATGCCAGATAGGGTCGAGGAGCGTTAGTCTAAACCATGGTGTGGGTCGCCCATGGGTTTTCTCACCTAGTACGAGGAGGAAGATAAACCCGCCAATCACGATTAGCCATGCTGGGATTTGTTTCTGCACAAACTCATTGAGCAAAAAGCCCATTGCGGTGGCAAAGATAATGAAAGGTAACTGTATTCCCAAAAAACTAGCCACACAATCGCTTAGACTCGGCGCGGGTGTTCTAGTAATAAGATGGATCAGCAGGATGGTTAACATGATGCCAATAAACAGGGTGATGTAGAAGAGCATTGTGCCCAATATTCGCCCCAGATAGCGCCGATCGTGGTCCTGCGGTAATGCCTGGCTAATTTCAAAGAACTGATACAACTTCTCGTGTTTTGCTACATGAAAAGCGTGGAGAACCATGATCGGCCCACTAACATACAAGCTATACACAAAGGTGTACAGGAATCTTTGGTTTCCGGCATTCCAATTTGGTACTGATAACCAAACCAGTAACAACATGCCCCACAGAGAGAAAGCTGAGGCAAAGGAAAATTTATTGTTGAAGCAAACAAGATACTGAAATCCAGTTTCTTTGCGCAGCACTTACAAACACTCCCCCTTGGATGGTGTTAAATGGGTTGTGGCTAGCGGCAGTTCAATGGGAACCCGATATATCCTCCATCTGTCCCAATGTTCCCTGTCGGGGCGATTGTTCTATGCTGAGTAGAACTTATCTAATAACGAATACGGTGCCTGAACACGGTTATGGAATTACCCGTCTGGTATTAGGTAACCTGGTGCAAGTTCGGGAGTACGGTGTGTGCATGCTGAGTCAGGGAACCACGGACAAGGTTCGTTTTCACCGCAAGGCTCGTGCCATTCTACGTCAAGGCTCGGATCTCCCCATATCCTGGTAGAGTAATCACAGTTCAGGCAGTACCATGTTTCGGTCGTGCGCCAAACGGCGCAGTGGCAGCCAAAAAACAAATAGTGTGTATGGTAGTCACACTGGTAATACAGTTGTCCATAGCGAAATGGTTCTGGCTCCCATGCATGATATCCACCATTTGCCGCTGGGCACCCATCCTAGGGAGGAGGTGCAGCGAAAGCGCAAATGCAGATGACTAGTACCGATGTAGCTGCTACAAAAAGAGTTAGCTTAGTACTTCGAGATTCGAACTGCATGTTTTCACCCTCTTTATATGTTGTTTTTGTTCAGGCACCGCACTATTGGTTGCTAAACTTGCGGTAAAGGTCAGGTAGTGGTAGTGAACTAAGTTCCGGTCTAAGAATTGAGATTTACAGACGATCACGACCTATTTTCCGATCGGAAAGAGACGGGACGACAAATATGTCGTGCACCCAACGTGCAACGCTAGCCGATAGTGGTACGCTTTCTTGGTTATTCGTATTAACATTTCATAGCATCTTTGTGAATGCGGGTCGCACTGGGTAGCACGCTGTTCGCATGGCCAAACCAATTGCGACACACTATCCAATAGGTTGACGTGTCTAGCCTTTAGAGATGCCTTGCTGTCAGAACGGTCCCTACTCATTTCACTGTATCGTTCTATGCCTAAGCTGAGAACAAGAGCTTGGGGCAGTTTTATTTTTACATTGATAGCTATACAGTATTACCATGCGTTACCATCGTCTTCGAACGCGCCACCGGGAGTGGAATCAACAATTTTAGTAGCGAGTGCTAACTGGTAATCATTATATATATTCGACTATATTCGACAATAACTACCAGATTCCTGCAACTCAATTAGTAAATCAAGCACATCGCAAAAAGCTCCAAAAAAACAGATGTTGACGTTTGATCTAGATACTGGTAAAAGAATCATAGATATACAGATATATTCTCGACTTTAACAGTTGAATTGCAAAAACCTCTGTATCCCCTGCGAATAGGGGATCACAGAGGTTTCTTTGGATTCAGAACGCGTTGTATATCCTAGGAATCTTTCTTGCTGTCTGCTACAAGTTGTCGTAGTCCACCGGTTGTCAGGAATCGTCTGTTAAGGGTAAGGTTTAGGGCCGTGCCAAGGTCCTGCATAACGGGATCGTAGTACGTCAACTTGAAAACATTGTCTTTCACATGGCAGGCCTGGTATCTTTTTAGAGACTTAACCACCTGTTCAGGAGCATATTTCTCATCCAGCCGCTTGCACAAAAGTCTCAGGCTAAGTAACGCTATGAAGCATGTAAGAAAGTGAGCTTCAATTCGCGTTTCCCGTGAAACGTAAACCGGGCGGCTTTCGAGGTTCGTCTTTGTAATTCGAAAGCTACGTTCTATCTCCCAAAGTCCGTGGTAGGCTTTAGCAACTTCGTGATCAGGCATTCCTATTTCGCTTGTAATAAGCACATAGTAGCCATCATATTTTTCGTCCTCGGCGATTCTATCCAGATCCAAATAGGGGATGCGTTTAGTGCTTACGCACTCACCTGTCTCGGGATTGTATTCAATATCCCTGACGTAGCGAAGGGCCCCGGTTGCGTCCTTCTTGTTGTAGTGTTTGGGGTGGTCTACTATTTTTTGGGCTTTTTCGAGGACCTCAGCTCGTTTATGTTTTTGTCGTCTGGCGTATTGTTCGTTGTAACAAACAACTTGCTTCACATCTAGAGGGACTTTGCGTTTTTTGCCATCGGCGTGCGTTACCCAAAATTCCTGTGGATAGGACCTGGACTTTATACGAAAAACAGGTGCATCCTGGTTGCCAGCTTTTTCAGCCCATGCATTGGCCTGTTTCACCACACCTTGCACTTCTATGTAGCCTTCCGGATCAAAGACATACCTTTGGAGCTCTTGATCAGCCCCTCGTATTCTTTGTGAGAAAATGAAGCCGTCACCCCTTGCCATGAGAAATGCCACGTTGTCGCCACTGTTCAAACCCTTGTCAGCAACAGTAACGATCCTTCCCAGCCCATAGGACTTGCGTGTCTCCTGCATTAGCGGCATCATTGTCTGGCTGTCATGGGTATTCCCCTCAAAAAGACGAAACGTAATCGGGATGGCATCGGCATCAAGAAGCAAACCCATCTGAACCAAGGGGTTGCGTGTGTTGTGCTTGCAGGCGCCTCTACGGCGAAAATCATCTTCTTCGTCAATCTCGAAATAGAAATTTGGAGCATCATAAAAAACCACGTGGGTTTGGCGGTTGTAATTGATTCGTACCTGCTCGTGCAGGTGAAGGAGGAGATCCTCGCGAAAGGACGCGAAATAGTCCAGGGCGCGGTAAATATCGTACCAATCGCAATTGAACGGTCTTGCCAATTTGTCCTTTTGCAGGAAACTGGACCACTTAGACCCTGGAGCAAGCACACGTGTGTACACCAAAAGCTGCATAACGTCATTTAGCGAATAGTCCATTTCCAGGCTTCGCTGCCGATTGACAAGAAACTGATCCAACTTTAGTTCATGGTAAACGGAGCTTAAAGGCAAAAACCCGAGATGGTGCATGGTGTCCTCATTCACATCCATTAGTTCATCTGTAGAAACCGATCCCAATGGAATTTCCTTTGCGGCTTCTGCTTCTTTCATCTCCTGATTTCGAAGACGGACAACCTCTCTAAAATGTGCCACGGGGTCCGCATAAAGGTCTAGATACTCATCCACATAGCCGAGATTCTCTAAGACCTTATGTTTTACTTTCTTAGTCACGGGATCTCTAAAACCATGAACAATGCTTAGGTTAATGCGCCCGTTTTTCTGTTTTGTCGTCTTGAGGAACATGTTGACACCCGCCTTTCCATAGCCCTCTAATTATACTAATCTTCAACCATATGCAACCTAAAAAGGAATCAAATTTGACAATAAAAAACGCCCAAATGGCGTTGTACCAATGCCCGTTTTAGCATGCGGGAGTTAAGCAACTGTTAAACGAACGAGGTAAAATACTGTCTAGGCCGTATGCCTTCGATTTGTGAGATAGTTCTGCTAATCTTTAGCATCTGTTCAATAATTAGGCCAGCTGTATATTTACTTTTGACTGAGCACATGATATAATGCAAGAGCTCAAGTTGACAGAATAGTGATGGAACATTATTTGTCCCTCCTCGCCTTGGTTTATTGTTCGGGGAAAATAAGTTAAATCCTTACTGTCTTGGGCAATAAACCTTTGTGAGGAGTATACCCCATATGTATCAGGACAAAACCTTAACGTGTCGCGACTGTGGAGCAGATTTTGAGTTCACAGCATCGGAGCAAGAGTTTTACGCAGAAAAGGGATTCACAAACGAGCCTACTCGTTGTCCCCAATGTCGAGCAGCTAGGAAGCAGCAACGCAATGGTAGTTCAAGGCAAGGCGGTAGGTCCGCACAGCGTGAAATGCATGACGCTGTTTGTGCTTCATGTGGCGCAAAAACTCAAGTACCATTTCAGCCCAGTGGTGACCGGCCAGTCTACTGCCGGGAGTGCTATTCCCAAAAAAGAAGCAGATACTAATCGCTGAAGTTTTAGCTCCTTTACCCACAGGGTAAAGGAGCTTTTTTTACGTAGAGCCCGAAATGAAAAGTCTTGGCGGCAGGGATTCCTCTCCTTATATGGTATAATCTCAAAGGGGTGATGATTATTAGCACAGCAAAGCTAATTGTTGATGCCGATGCCTGTCCGAAGGGTGCCCTAGAAATTCTGATTAGGCTAAGTCAAGAATACGGGATGACGCTCATTACCGTATCATCCTTTAACCATCACATAGATAGTCCCTGCCATATCACGGTGGGTGATGGCAAGGATGAAGCGGATTTTGCAGTAGTTAACCGGGTGGAACCGGGGGATATTGTGCTCACTCAGGACTGGGGGTTGGCTGCTTTGGTTTTAGGACGACAGGGTCGAGCTGTATCTTTTAAGGGCCGGGAGTACACCTCAGATAACATTGATTTCATGTTGGATGAGCGGTATAAGAAAGCAAAGGTGCGCCGGGGCGGGGGCAGAACCAAAGGACCCCAAGCTCGGAGTAAAGACGATGATATCTCCTTTGAGAAGCGAATGCGGGCAATGTTATGTGAAAGTTGACCGTAAATTCGATTTCTCAAGGAGCAATGGTCTTCTTAACGAAAGCTACGAATTTGGACTTCTTGGAAGGGTAAAGGATCCATCTTGGCGAAAAAGAATAATATGCCAAACCAGTTTGGATGAAACCGTTTTCCCCAAGGGCAGTTTACTGTCCGTTGGGACAAGCGGTGATACATAGAATCTGTTCTGTTTGGCACGCATAACCGTGTGGATAGAAGAAGCGGAGGATCAGATCAGAATGAAGGCAGTTATTCTAGCCGCTGGTAAAGGGACACGCCTTAAAGGGTTGACTAAGGATCGCCCTAAAGCGTTGATGGAGATTGGTGATGAGACTTGTCTCGAACATATTATAAAGGGTCTTAAAACAGCAGGTATTCGCGAGTTTGTGGTTGTTATTGGTTATCAAGGGGAGATGATTAAGGAACTACTTGAGGATGGCAGTGCCCTTGGTGTTGGCATAGAATATGTATATCAGAAGACCTTAGATGGTACAGGCTCAGCTTTACACCTCACCAGAGAATTGGTAGATGATGCACCTTTCCTGATGACTTACGGTGACATCGTAATTTCGCCCAAGGATTACCAATACATGGTTCGAGCCTGGAACAGCCAGGACTATGATTGCCTTTTGGCAGTAAACTGGGTTGAAGACCCCTGCGCCGGGGCAGCGGTATATTTTGATGGGAAGAAGCAAGTTACAAAGATCCAAGAAAAGCCCCCGAAGGGTACCTCTACTACCAAATGGAACAATGCGGGTCTTTTCATTTTTTCACCCCGAATCTTCGACTATACAGGTCGACTCACTCCCTCGGTACGGGGAGAATATGAGTTATCTGCCGCCATTGCCGATATGCTTGCGGACCAGGGAAAGCTCTTTGCCTATCAGTTGAGCGGCCATTGGGGCGATATTGGTACGGTAGAGGAACTAGAGAGAATCCAAGGCTTGCTTCAGCAGGAGGACTAAAGTGGTAGAGGAGCATCTTTGCATAAATACATTCGAGGCAGAAGGAGGAGGGGCAAGCAAAGTATTGTTGCCCAATAGTTGTACATGGACGATAAGCTACTTTTGAATTCGTTTTGCGTGCGGTTTCCCGGGGAGCGTCCCTACGGCATAACTCGGGTACCCGGTCGGGTGAACCTAATCGGTGAGCATACGGATTACAACGGACTACCTGTACTGCCCATGGCCATTTCCAGGTCGATTCGTACAGCCTTTGCCCCCCGGGACGATGAAAAGGTTGTTTTGTACAATATGAACAAAAGTTTTCCACCGAGGGAATTTGCCATTGAACCTGAGATTCCCCCTTACCCAACGGGTGATTGGGGCAACTATGCGAAAGCTGCGGTTTGGCGAATTGTTGATACTACTTTAGAGAAGAACCCTCGGTTTCAGTTTAAAGGTCTGTCGGTAATAGTAGATGGGGATATCCCCAAGGCAGCCGGGTTGAGCTCATCATCAGCCTTAGTGGTATCTATTGGCTTGGCCTTTGCGCTGGTTAACCAAATGCCCATTTCACGCAAATTGATGGCTGAGAGTATGGCCAAGGCAGAAAGATATGTTGGTACCGCGGGTGGGGGCATGGATCAAGCCATCTGTATGTTAGGAGAACGGGATTGCGCCTTGAAGATCGAGTTTTATCCCGAACTAGATACGGAACTGGTGCCGATGCCAAAGGACTATCGTGTTGTGATCTTAAACAGTCTGGTTAAGGCTCCGAAGACAGAAAGAGTGAGACTGTCGTTTAACATGCGGGCTAAGGAAAGTGGATTAGCCGCACAGATTATTTCCCGCCACGTTAATGGAGGCAAGGCACAGAATATGGGTGAGCTACTGGCTAAGTATGGGGGTAAACCCGATGAGCTACTCGGTTGTGCGCAACGGATCCTATCTAGGACTTGGACACCGGCAGCAACGGCCGAGGAACTGGGGCTATCTTTGGAGGAGTTTACCCAGGAGCACATGCGGACCGGTGGACGCGATGAGCTGCTTGATGTACCCGATTCAGGATTTGCCCTTTTAGAGAGATTTCGTCACGTTCTAAGTGAGGGAATACGTGTAAGACAGGCCTTTAGATATCTTAGAGACGGGGATGCTGAACGCTTTGGTGTTCTAATGAATCAATCCCACGTGTCCTGTGCCAAGGATTATGCGATCAGCTGTCCTGAGTTGGACAAATTGGTATCGTTAGCCCTCAAACATGGGGCGCTTGGCGCCCGGCTTACTGGCGCGGGGTTTGGAGGATGCGCTGTTGCTTTGGTAAAGAAGTGTAAAGTCGAGGAATTCATTGCCGCTTTGTCCAAGGAATACTATGGAGAATACCTTAAGCACCATCGACCGGGACTTCTAGATAATCTGGAGAACCAGGAAGTAATTCTGGACACTGAGCCCAATACTGGGGCAGACTGGGTTGTGTTTACAGCCGATGATGCCGTTGCCGCAAGTGGGCAATAGACACTATCCTGAGGATTGTTTGTCTGGGAGAGACGTCTGCATGGACCTTCTGGTTTATGGAGAACCTAGCATCTAGAAAGGATGGATGCGATGTCACTGGCGGATATTGGAGTTGTGGGCTTGGCAGTGATGGGGCAGAACCTGGCCTTGAACATAGCGGAACATGGGTATACGGTTAGTGTCTACAACCGAACAAAGGCCCGGACCCGTGCCTTTATGGAAAATACTGGGCCTTTGTCAATTACTCCTTTTTACACCCTCCCCGAATTTGTGACATCCTTATCCAGACCGCGGCGGATCCTGTTGATGGTAAGAGCCACTGCGGTGGATGATGTGCTAAAAGAGTTGTCCGGGATGCTTGGGCCCGGTGATGTGGTCCTTGATGGAGGCAATTCATATTTCAAAGACACAATGCATAGGGAGGACATCTTAGGCAAGCAAGGTGTGTATTACCTAGGTGTTGGGATCTCCGGTGGTGAAGAAGGGGCCCGTTATGGACCGAGTATCATGCCCGGCGGTGAGCCACAGGCCTATGATCTAGTAGCTCCTATTCTTACAGATATTGCGGCAAAGGCCGAAGACCAAATACCCTGTTGCGCCTATCTAGGTCCTGGTGGCACCGGCCATTTTGTTAAAATGGTCCATAATGGGATTGAATATGCCCTTATGCAGGCCATTGCTGAAGCCTATGCACTCATGCGGTATGTACTGAACATGGGCACAAAGGACATTGCTGAGGTTTTTCATCGATGGAACGAGACCGAGCTTGGCGCCTATCTTATGGAAATAACGGTCCATATTTTGCGGAAAACAGACAAAGTGCTGGATCGTCCTCTTGTGGATGTTATTTTGGATGCAGCAGAGCAGAAGGGGACGGGAATGTGGACTGTGGAACAGTCCTTGCAGTTGGGCGTGGCCACCCCTACTTTAGCCGAGGCTCTCTATGCCCGGTATATCTCTACACTACATATCCAAAGGCAGACTGCATCGAAACTTCTTCCAGGTGCAGCCCCGATTGCAGTAGAGAGCTCCCAGGGTGTTATTAATTATATTCGTGAAGGGCTCTATGCATCGATGATCTGCATCTATGCTCAGGGCTTTGCATTGCTCGGGATGGCCTCAAAGGAGTTCCAGTGGGATCTAAATTTGCAGACTGTTGCGCGGATCTGGCGTAGTGGCTGTATTATCCGGTCTCGTCTGTTGGATCCAATCGCGATGGCCTACGCTCAAGAACCCGTTGTGTCCAACCTTCTGATCGCCGAACCCTTTATCCAAGCCTTAGGTAGAGCCCAGGCCGGATGGCGCAAATGTGTTAGCTTGGCAGTAGAGGCTGGTATTGCAGTTTCTGCCATGGGGTCGGCCTTAGGCTACTATGATGCCTATAGAACGAGTCGTTCTGGTGCCAGCTTGATCCAGGCCCAAAGGGACTACTTCGGCTCTCATACCTATCGAAGAGTGGATAAACCAGGGATCTTTCATACCGACTGGCAAAAGGATTAGGACGGTGAAGACCTTGTTTTCATTCCAAGAGAAGGTTCTACCACAGCCAAGTATTCTGGTTATCTTTGGCGGAACCGGTGATCTAGCCTGTCGGAAACTCTACCCAGCTTTGTATAATCTTCACAGGTTAGGACAACTGCCAAGTGAGATTGCCGTTGTGGGCATTGGTCGGCGAGAGGAAAGCCAGGAGGAGTTTCGCCACTTGGTGGAAAAATGCGTACTTAACCATTCCAGGAAGACTGCTGAGCCCTTGGAGATAGAATTCCTGAAGCTATTCTCCTACCAATCCTTGGATTTGACAGAGCAACCTAGTTTTGAGAAACTACGACTCTATCTCGATCAATTAGATCGAGACTCGCAAAGACAAAGGATCTTCTACATGGCTGTTCCCCCAGAAGTCTTCTCTCCTACAGTGAAAAACCTGCATGGCGCCGGTATGTCCAATAATAGCCGGGTTGTACTGGAAAAGCCCTTCGGGTGGGATGTGTTGTCGGCTCAGGCCCTTCAGGCAGATTTGACTTCGGTATTCGCTGAGGAAGCAATCTTTCGTATAGACCACTACCTAGGCAAGGAAATGCTACAGAATATCATGATGATTAGGCTGGCCAATTCAGTGTTTGAACCTCTATGGAACGGTAAGTATGTGGATCATATCCAGATTCAAGTCAATGAATCCGTGGGAATTGGCCATCGGGGAAGGTACTATGAACGGGCCGGAGCCCTGCGAGATATGGTGCAAAACCATCTGATGCAGCTTCTGGCATTTACCGCCATGGAACCACCCTTGGGCCTTGGGGCGGATGCTTTACGGGATGAAAAGGTACGGGTGATCAAAGCCCTACGGCCGCTGACTGCGGAGACGATTCTCACCCAAGTTATACGAGGTCAATATGGTCCGGGCACCATTGACGGTAGTGCGGTGAAGGGCTACCGTCAGGAGGAATGGGTAAATCCCACATCAAACATGGAGACCTTTGTAGCCATGAAAGCTTATATCGACAACGATCGTTGGCGGGATGTTCCCTTTTATCTGCGCACGGGTAAACGACTTCCCCAACGCTTTGCCCAGGTTGTGGTGCAGTTTAAGCCCAATGAAACAATCAGTGGGTTTCCCGCATTCCAGGAACTAGAACCCAATGTATTGATCATTAAGATTCAGCCGGAGGAGGGGGTGGCCTTCCAGTTTAATGTCAAGGAAGCGGGAGCGGACTTGACCATTAATCCCGCCACTATGTTCTTCTGCCAGAACTGTGATTACCCGGAAAACTCCCCCGAGGCCTATGAACGGTTGCTTCACGATGTATTGGTTGGAGATGCTGCTTTGTTTACCCGCTGGGATGAGGTGGAAGCAACCTGGGAGTATGTACAACCGATTCTAGACCTTTGGAAGAAGGAACGCAAGGAAATACCAAGTTACGCGGCTGGGACCTGGGGTCCTGTGGAGTCCCAAAAACTTCTCAGAAGAGAAGGGAAAGTGTGGTGGATTTGCCGTGAAGATAGTCTACGATGTTTCGATGACCATTGAACCGAAGATGCAAGTCTACAAGAATAGGGAACACCTGCGTCCTGAGTTCATCACCACTGCAGAGCATGACAAACAAGGGATACATCAAACCCGTGTCTGCTTGGATTTACATACAGGCACCCATTTGGATGCTCCGCTGCACATGGTGCCCGATGGTGCTACCATAGACGATTATCCTCTAGAGGAGATGCTCGTTCCCTGTCAAGTCTTTGATCTTACCCATGTGCATGAGAAGATTACTGCGGCAGACATAGAAGACTTGCCCATTGCATCGGGGAAGTTTGTGCTGTTTAAGACCAAGAATTCCAAGAGAAAAGACCTGAAAGAAGACTTCATCTATGTAGATCTTACCGCGGCACGTACGCTAGTAAGCAAGCGGGCAGTGGGGGTTGGTATTGACGCCCTAGGTATCGAACGGGATCAAGCCGGGCACATGACCCATAGGATTTTGTTCCAAGCAGGTATCAAGATCCTTGAAGGCCTTTGCCTAGGTCATGTACCGCCGGGTAGCTACACTCTGCTTGTAGCACCGTTGAAGTTCCAAGGGGTTGAGGCTGCTTTGGTCCGGGCGCTGTTACTAGAATAACCATCCTTGCTGGTATCAGAGTTGAAGTACAGCGCCAGTGAAAGTTGTAATATTAACCCGGTTTCACAAGGAGAGCATCAATGGAAAGAATCGTCGTTAAGGACTATGACCCAGATTGGCCCCTAGTCTTTGAGGAGCTAAAAGCGGTTTACAAAAGACATCTAAAAGGGTCGGCTGTAGACATACAGCATGTGGGAAGCACGTCCGTTGTGGGTCTAGCAGCAAAACCGATCATCGACATTGATCTTATTGTCCCAGATGAGATAGGGGCGAAGCAGGTTATTGCCGCGTTATGTGGGTTAGGGTATCAGCATGAGGGGAACCTCGGGATACCTGGCCGAGAGGCAATGAGACAGGTCAACGACCAGGTACCAATGGATGGGTCTGGCCGCATCTGGATGAAGCATCATCTGTATGTCTGCCTAGTAGGCTCCTCAGGCCTAGAAAGTCACCTCAAATTTCGGGATTACTTACGACTGTATCGGGACAAAGCAATTGAATACGGCCAACTCAAGAAAAGACTAGCACAGGAGTATCCCGATGATATCGGCAGTTATATCGAGAAGAAGACACCCTTCATTCTAGGTATCCTAGGAGAAGTAGGTTTCAGTCGGGAGGATCTGGATAGTATAAAGAAGCAAAATCTTCGTAAGAAAGACATCTGATCTGTTAAGGGATTATTGCTATCGACTGGAAAGTTGCTGATAGGCCCGTGGACTCATGCCGGTTTCCTGCTTAAAGGCGCGACTAAAAGCCTGAATTGATGAGTATCCCAGTCTATGGGCAATCTGCTTAATTGAGATGTGGTCCAACTCCAGCAAAGTCCTGGCCCGTCGCATCTTTAGCAGGCGGTGGTATTGCATGGGGGTCATGTTCGTCTCTTGCTTAAAGATACGGATCAGATGATATTTGCTCAGTGAAAAGTGGATTTCTAGTTGTTCAAGCACAATACTCTCTTCGGCCTTCTCCTCGAGGTACTCTCTGATCTCCTTTACTAGCTGTTTAGTTTCGTTTGCGGTTTCACTCGGGCTTTGGCTAGTGTTACACAGATATGCCACGACAGACAATAGCCTGCTTTGGCAGATGAGCATGTTTTTTAAGGAAGGTTTCGACCACAGATCAACGATCTGTGCGATGGTTGATTTGCCGTAAGTAGGATCTGGCAGCTGATGTACTAGGTTTTGGTTAGTCAAAGGTAGAAGATAGTCCTCTTGCTCGCCATTTCGAGTCTGCCAACAGTCAAAATACAGTATGGACATGGTCATACCGGTTCTTGTTGACATTTGATGCACGCAATGGGGAGGTATGTATACCAGGTCTCCCTCTTGCATTGTGGTGCTCAGCCCATCACTATTTTCCACTGTACCTTCTCCTTGGATAACACAAGCAAGGATGTGTTTTGCCGTGACGTTACGCTTCATTTGCCAATTAAGAGGATAGGTGATCTCCAAGGCGTCCTTGATGTCGACTTGTAGTTTGGCTGGATATAGTTCACGGATCCCAGTCTGCCCGGTAAGACGGGATACTAGTGTGTTCAAATAACGTCCCCGGTCCACATCGGTTGCCATATGCACAGGTACTCCGGTAGGATCCTGATACAAAACCCCATAGGTTGGTCCCGGTTCTGTCTGAACCCGTAGGGGAACGTACTCAAGCTGGACCAAGGAAGGATCGCACAGATACATCACCGTTAATGGATCATACATGATTGGTGGTGTATTGCCCATAGTCTTTGCCCACTGACGATATAGGGTCATCAGGAATTTCGTGCCGGGAAGGTTTGACTCTAGGAGCATCTCCACTTGGGACTGGGTCAGAATACATCCTAGCGTCACTTCACGACCAATGACCACAATGGGGATCTCAGACTCAAACACGATGGCTGCTGCCCTTGGATCGTGGCTTATGTTCCACTCCGGTAGTCTTTGAGTTGCCCATCCGCCCATGAGTACGATTTGCTTTAGCGCCTTGGTCTGTGTGGGGTAGTGGTGTATGAAATCCGCAAGGTTTGTTAAGGGACCGTTGGCAATGTAGGTAATGTTCTGCTCTGTTTTGGTTAATTCGCCGAGCCAATCTAAAGCGGACATGTTTGTGCTAATTGACATCGGCTCCTTTAGCACAGCTTCCTCCATCTGTGTAAACGTATCAAAATCCGCAGGAGGTTCACCTTGAAAGAGGTGGGATTGCCCGTGATTTACAGGGATTTGGCATCGGCCATAGGCACCTAATAGCCTGCGGGCCAGTAAGGACCTGGCCTGTGCATGGTAAAAGGTAGTGGTGACCCCCAACAGTTCAATCTCTGGGGAACTTAGCGCCAGAGCAAGAGCAAAGGCATCATCAATATTATCTCCTATTTCTGTATCAATAACAATGGGTATACTCAATTGATCACCCCGCGCAATAAATGCTAAGTTTGTGCCAATCCATGTCAAAGGGTAAGTCTTTGGTTTCGTTGAAGTAAGACAATATAGATGTATTATAACATGATGCGTTTCAGGGGGTAAATCGGCGTTGACAGGGGCACACAAGGTCTTTATAGATACAGATATAGGTAACGACATTGACGATGCGTATGCCTTAGCTTTTGCACTAATGCATCCTCAGTTAGATGTAGTGGGTATATCAACAGTTGATCACCATGTCCATTTACGGGCACATCTTGCCCGGATGATCACCAAAGCGGTAGGCAAGGAACATATTTGTGTTTCGGCAGGCGCAGAGAGTTCACCGACCCAGACTAAAGTGCCGCAGCTTACTCCTCAACTAGCTTGGGCAGCCGGACACTCATCGGAAATGCCAGATTGTGGGATTGTCGCTTGGGATCACTTGCACCGTGTGGCTAAAGAAAACCCCGGAGAGGTAACCTTAGTGTGTCTGGGGCAACTAACTAATGCAGCCGAAGCCTTCTGTCGATATCCATCACTCAAACAGGATTTGAAGGGCCTTGCCATTATGGGAGGTGAGGTTGTCTATTTTCGGCGGGAACACAACTTTGCCAATGATTACCTTGCGGCAGATAAGATCCTCCGGATGGGTCTTCAGACCTTTCTTGCCACTTGGAGTGTTAGTAAGGAACTAATCCTGGACCGTAAAACATGTACGATACTGAAAGACCAAGGAGGGCCAGTGGTGGATCTGCTACTAGAATTACAGAGTGTCTGGGGTTCAGAGCCGATCCTCTATGATCTGGCTCCCTTACTCTGGGTAATTAAGCCTGATATGTTCGAGGTGAGCGCGAGGCACTTGCGCGTTGAGACAACAGGTCTGTTCACTAGAGGTTGCGTTATTGACTTGGAGAAGTATGTGGCGGGGTTGCCCATTAAGGAGTGTAGTCTTCCAGGATGTAGTTATGAGCGTCCGTCGGCTGTAATGGTAAGTCAAAGCATGAATGTATCAAGAGCCAAGCAAGTTGTATGTACCACACTCTTAGGAGGGGAAGGTGGTAGATTTTAAACCAAAGGAAACAAGGAATGTTTACTGAACAGAAGTATTAGTAAGAAAGGAAGGAGTCTATTATGCGTAACAAATCTAGTATATTTGTATTTAGCATATTAGTAGTATTACTGGCAAACACAGTGGGTTTTGGTAAGACCGTCATTTCTTTGTGGTCCTGGCATGACGCCATCGGTGAGTTCACTGCCAGAAAAGCAGAGGAATTCAACCAAATGCAGGATGAAGTCGAGGTCATTGTGGAGCTACATCCCTTTGATGGATATTTCGACAAGCTGCAGATGGCTCAGGTTAGCGGAGTTGCTCCGGAACTCTTACGGGGTGGGTTTGAGGATTTAATAGACGTGTATCCTGAAGACTTCTACGAACCCACTCTTGTTGAATACATGCGGTCACAGGAGTTACCCTTCTTTGAAGACTTTATCGAAGATGACGGGAAGGTGTACGCGTATCCCTTCAGCTTGTGGACTACGCCTCTTTGGTATAATCGAGAGCTTTTTGCCGAAGCCGGCCTTGGAGATAAGGACGTGCCGAAGACGTGGGATGAGTTGACCAAAGTGGCGAAAAAACTGACGAAAATCGGCCCCGATGGTCAGATCCTTCAAGCTGGCTTTACCACAGAACCTACAGATTTTCTACAAGTATATTTGCCCCAAGCTGTACCTGAGTACTTTCAAATCGGCGACAAAGAAGTGAAACTCACAGGGACTAAGGCCCAAGATGCGTATGGGTTCTTCTTAGACCTAATTGAAAACCAGATCATTCCCTGGCCTAGTCCCGCATGGAGTGGCGAGCAGTTCCTGAATCAGACTGCTGCGATGACCTTCCTAGGTACATGGTTCTACGGAGCCGCCCAAACGGCTAGTTTTGATTGGGGAGTAGCCGCGCAACCAAGGCCGTCAGAGGATGCTGCCTTTGGAGCTACTTGTGTTGCTTCCGACTGGCGTTTTGGCTACGGTTTGGATGAGGAGGCTAGAGGAGCTGGAACGAAGTTTTACCGGTTTCTCCTAAACGAAGATAACTCTGTCGAGTGCGCCCTGGCCACGGGTCTTTTGCCCACCCAGTTGGGGCACTACCAAGCAGAGGAAATTGCAGGTAACCAGTTCTTCCAAGTAGCTGCCTCGGTATTGAGCAATTCAGCCTACAAACTTGACGGCACTGTTTGGGATGCTGTTTGGGGTGCACTCATCGGTGCAGTAAGCGATTCCTTATATGAACGGGTACATCCCAATCAAGCAGTTGAGGTAATGGAGAATCGGATTAACACCGCTTTGGCCGATTACTATCGATGAAGATAAAAACGGTCCCACACAGAGTGTGGGACCTTCCTCGTAGGAGGTGACTACATGCGGAAATTTTCTATGTTGCTAGTCCCATTGGCGCTCTTTCTCGTTTGTTCGGTTGGTGAGGAGGTATTAGGCGGTATGGTAAGTATGTATCCTAAGGAAGTCAACAGCGTTTTTTCTAATCCCCACATGGGTTGGTGGTACATAGATAATGCGATTCCCGACCAAATCGATGCTGGTCGATCCCTGGAGTATATTAGGAATGGTACTCCATGGGAGATGGTTGATCATGTAGCCATATTGTCCGCATGGGGTGCTATTGAAAGAGAAAAAGGTGTCTTTGACTGGAACCTAGTGGATCAGGCCGTTGAGTTCTGGGCCGCCCAAGGCAAGAAGATCCACTTTAGGGTTTCCACCGATCCAATGATCATGCCCCATGTGGGCTTTGTAATTGGTGCCCCCGAGTGGTTATACGATCTGGGTGTACCATACAAATTAAAGGACGGCGCGGGATGGGGTAAGGAGTCCGAGTGCAAATACCCAGACTACACCCATCCTACATATCTGACCTACTTAAGAAGATTCTTGGCAGAATTTGCCGGGCGGTACAAGGATCATCCGGCAGTTGAAGTTGTGCAATTGTGTGGCTACGGGGCATGGGGTGAATGGCACAGTGGCTTTGATTACCCCTCTTTGTTAGAACGAATTCAAGCTCTCCGATCTATTATTGATGAATGGTCCCAAGCCTGGGCCAATAGTGATGTTATCCTTGTTCTCTCCAATTCATACGAGTGGCAAGATGATCTAACTCCCTATGGGATATCGATTAACCATAGGCCCAAACCCACCTACGAAGAGTATGTTAGGGCCTCCGCCTTTGATTATGCCTACTACCAAATAGAGAATATTGCACTCAATCGTAATGGCTTATCGAGATATGTACACGATGCCTACGACGGTAGGTTGATGCTGGAGTTTTTTCAACGAACCCGAAAACCAATTTCCGGTGAGATTGCAGGTTCATTGACTTGGTATCAGAATCTGAATGAAGGATATAACCCGAAACGAGCCATTGATGAGGCTCTAAACTATCATGTGAATTACTTAATGACCCTTGGCTGGGATATTACCGCTTTTAATAACACGAAAAACCCCAACGTTGATTCTGCGTTGTTCTTCTATAACCAGGAACACAAAGGTTTGATTCCCTATGGTCTACGGTGGATGGGTTATCGGCTGGTGTTAACCCAAGCCTACTTCCCTAAGATAGTCGCTCCTGGAGGCATTTTTGAGCTTCATCACACCTGGGAAAACCGTGCAGTGGGAAGGCTCTTCCAGAAATATCCCTTGAAAGTCTACTTCTTTGACGGTGAAGACCTGGTCTTCTCCTCCACAGATGAAAGCTTTGATGTGACTAACGTGACTAGTGGCAATACCTATGAGTATATTAGTGAGTTTCTTCTATCAGAGGATGTGCCAGAAGGAACCTATGAAGTTTACATTGCCCTCGTGGATGGCGAAGGTGAACCGGCCATCGAACTAGGAATCGAAGGTAATGATGGGAATAATCGTTACTCGATTGGCGTAGTTCAGGTAGAGAACAGTGTTTCCCCAACCAGGGCAGAGACTCCCAGCCGAGAACTTGTCGGATGTGAGGATTTTGAAAGTGGTACTTTTGCGGAAAGCTTCTTTCGCATCGTCGGTAAAAATGCCAGATTAGAATCCCACAGCCCGATCACAGGAAAGCATTCCTTGTATGGTTGTTCCCAGGGTCCAATGGGTGACTTTTTCAAACTAGATTCACGCATGGTACCCTTAGAGCCCAACGGCACATATGTAATCAGCTTCGATTATCGTCCAGTTCTGGCCCCGTCAGGTCCTACCTCTCAACCTGGATACTATTACTTCGTCGCCCGTAGCCGAAAGGGTCAGCTTGCTGGATTGCGTGGGTTCTGCAAATGGCAGGATCAAGAAGGCGCCTCTTCGGTACGAAAGACGATAGTGATTACCCTAGGTCCCTTCGATGATTACGAATTGGTTTGGGGAGCAACAGATCAGGGAGCATTGCTCTTAGATAACATTCGTATTGAGCAAGTAAACCCCACCGATTGTCTCCATGAAGGTTTTGAAGAAGGGATTGGTGAAGGCTTTGTTGCCCACGAACAAAGTAGCATAGAGAGCCATCGACCCATAGCCGGGGCAGGCTCCTTGGCAGTAGAACGCAGATATGATCTATTACCCAAAGCTGTGCAGCTAGGATTCACAGAGGATGACTACCACTATTTGTGGACGGACTCCAACGTGATTAAGTTGAAACCAAACACATCCTATACGGTGTCCTTTGCCTTTCAACAACGTTCCGGCCGCGAACGGGGTAATTATTTCTACGTATATGCCGCCTCGGAAGCCGCAGGAAGAGACTACGATGTGGGCTTTACCCGTTGGCTAGATTTGGAGGACGGGCAAGTTCAGCACAAAACCTTCAGTTTCACTACCCACGATTATCCTGATTACAGAATCATCTGGGCGATTCACAATGGTGGAAGCTGTATCATCGACGAAATTACAATTATTGAAAATGGTAGCAGAACGAAAGATTAGTCCCTAGGAGGTCACGTGGATGAAATACTTGTCTGCGTTCAAAGCAGTAGCTTTCCTGATGCTTTTTGCGATAAGCACTGTATTTGCCTTTAGCGAAGGAGAAATAAGTATGGTTAGGATTTCCACAGATGATCTATCTATTGAGATTTGTCCCGGCAATGGGTCACTGCAGCAATTGCATCTATTTGGTCAGGAGTGTACTTTGCTAGAGGAAGCCAGTTTTGGCTTTAGTGTTACCGATGCCGTGGCAAATAGGCGTCATGAGGTTGGATTTCCTATGATCGAGTCACAGGGACAATGGGTACAGAAGGGTGTGGTACCGGAACTTGATCTGCAAATGAAGGCTACCTATAAACAGTGCGAAGGATATATGAGGGTTCATGGTGTAGTTGAGGATCTATCCAACTCCGATCGGGTCCTAGTAGTGGCGTTTACCATACCCGTTGATGCCTCTAATTGGCAGTGGGCAGATGATATCAACGTTAGCCGCAAGATCGTTCAACACAGGGTCTACGAAAATGTGGCTAACCTAGCCTCCCATCCGATGAACATCTATCCGTTTAGTGCCATATATTGCGATGCATATGGGCTAGCCATGGGGGTTCCCTTGAATCAGCCCCGTCTATTTCGGATTCGCTATGACAACACCGGATATACCATCAGTTTTACGCTGGCACTCTCCCCGGATACCTCCAATTTCCCCCGCCAAGCGGAATTTGAGTTTGTGATTTATGCTTTTCCAGCCCAATGGGGGATGCGGGCTGCGGCCCAACGGTACTATGATGCTTTTCCTGAGCATTTTAACCGGCGGGTAGAAGAGGCGGGAAACTGGGTCTTTTGCCAGGACTATCGGCAGGTGCCCGCCTTGGGGGATTTCCGTTTGAAATTCAACGAAACCCCGATGGATTACCAGATGGATCTCGTACAGAACATAGTTTCCTTTCGTTATACAGCACCCTCGGAAAAATGGCTAGGCTGGCCGGATCGGGAAAGAGAGCCCGAACCTAGCAAAGAGGAGTTCCTGGCCCTTTTGGAGCGATCACTTAGTGCACCAGATGATGTCATTGACTATGACCATAAGATCCTACCCTTAAACTATGTGGCCCGCGCGATCACAAATTCAGGGATTTACGATTCCAATGGGGAGCTAATGCCGATTGGTTGGTACGCATATGGGCCCATGGTAGACTTTGTGGTCAACTCTGATCCGCATCTGCCATCACCCAATTTTTTTGAAACTCAAGTGCAGCATGTCCGTCATGCAGAAAAGGAAGCAACTCAAAGTGGGGGCACCCTTAAAGGGATCTACATTGATAACTTGGATTGGGCTGGCGGCCTAATCAACTACCGCAAGGAGCATTTTACCACAGCCCGAGATCCATTAATCTGGGACAGTAGGAAACGTACCGGGCAACTGTTAGCTTTCACCCAGCATCAATACGTTACCGAGATGGCAAACCTAGCCAAGGAGGAAGACAAGATTTTGTTGGGAAACGTTATCTATCCGGAACGAGGCTTATTCTATGTTCATGCTTTGGATGTACCTGGCGGAGAGGTGGGCACCGGCTTTGGTACGTCCGACCGGGATTTCGCAATCCGCAGGACATTAGCCTATCAGAAACCATGGACTTTACTCCTTACAGAAAATCTAGCCTATGGGAGAACATCCTCTTGGGACTATGCCCAGAGGGAAAAGCTCCTTCAGCTAAGCATGTTTTACGGCATTTTCACCAACGTCTTAGGACTACATCCCACCCAGTCAGACTGGGCAGCTTATCGACCCCTGTTTAAGAAATACATGCCAGTTATTTGTGCCCTAGATCGGGCTGGCTGGTTCCCAGTTACGTGGGCTAGTGCAGCCACATCTGAAGTTCAACTGGAACGATATGGGGATTTCCGGTCCAATGCCGGATACTTCACCTTACGGAACACGAAAGAAGACCCTTGTACTACACAGATAGCTATTGATCTAAAAGGAATTGGTTTGCTGCAAGAAGAATCGGTGTTCGTCTTCGATTTGCTAAAAGGCGTCTACGTAGATGCTCTGGTGGATGAAACGGCTAGGCGTTTAGATATTGAATTTGCCTTTGCTGGGAACCAAGTTACCGCATGGCTTGTGGGGACAAAGTTGGGTATCTGGAATGAAAGCCGGCGGGAGCTCCTCATTCAGGCACATAGAGCCAAAAGTGCGGCGACTACTCTCCGACATGTGACGGAGTTGACCACTGGCCTGGAACGTTTGGTCAAATTGCTGGAAGATGATGTTGAAACCTCCGTAGATATATCTTGTCATTTGCAGGGCATTGCCCAGATGGCCCAAGAGCTAAAAAAACCAGTCTTGCTGGAATTGGATCGATTGCGGAACCAGTTTTTCAGGGAACATTTAAGCGGTGAGCTCCTGCAACCCTTGGAGACGATTACGGAGTTCATTGAAAGGATCTCCATGTAGAGATTGAAGCCCTGTTCTAAGCATCAACAGGGCTTTATAAAATAACCAGCCGGTTCAAAAACGCCTCCTAAGTGGCTCAAACGCCAGTGCCTGCGTCTAAGACTCTAAGCAGTAGCACGGAGTAATCCTAAACTAGCACAAAGACATATCCTTACTGGTCCTTCGAGCCTATCTGTCTTTCAAAGATCATGTGTCTCTTACTTATTCGTAATAGGGGTTTACACGAGTATCTTTGCAGTCTTGTCGTATCTGCGCTATCAAACTACCAAAAAACAAAATACGATGGGAAACGACCCACAAATTGGTGGGACAATCCCATGAAAGTGCGTGTGACTGGTCTTTGCTTACCTCGCCAGATGGTCTGAAACATGCCAGTAGGCAGGGACTGGAGTGATGGTAAAAGTTGCACCGCGATGAGTTCCAAATAGAGGAGAATCTGGATCGAATATCGAATATAAATATATGGTACAGTTCCACTGATACGGTGGCAAAGTTGCATAACGTTTTGCTTACCATGTAACGGGGAGCGGATTTATTGATGAAAAAGGTGACTTTAAAAGATATTGCTCGCAAGCTGAATATCTCATCCTCGACGGTTTCCAGAGCGATGCATAATGACCGCGTTTCTCCTGAGACAAGGGAGCGGGTGCTGAAAACGGCTCGGGAGCTAGGATATTTTGCTCAGCAGGCAAAAACGTCAATGGATATCATGTTCTTGACCACGAAGAGCACCGAGCATTACATATCTTTCGGTAGTAATTTCTACGGACCGGTTTTGCAAAACATCCAGAGAACCTGTCAACAGGCTGGTTACCGATTGGTGACTTGCGCTATTGAGGATAAGAGAAGTATGCAATCGATGGAACTGCCTAGCGGCGAAGGGGTTGCTGGGTTCATCGTTGTTGGTTGGCCAGAGGATGATCTGCTGGATTATTTAGAAAGTCTGAATACGTCGGTGGTGATGATGGACAATTACTATGAGCATCGGGCGCTTAATTGTATTGCTACAGATAATATTGTTGGTGCGTACGCGGCAACTAGGCACCTTCTGGACTTGGGCCATCGGCGAATCGCTTGTATTGGTGCAAGCCAACTGAGCACAAGCTTGATGGAACGAGTTGCCGGCTACGGCAGAGCTATGGAAGAGGCTGGTTTACCCACGCTTATCTACAATGGGATTGGTCAAGCAGAGGATGGACGCCGCTTGTCCAAAAGAGCGATAGAAGAACGGGATGTAACAGCATTATTCTGCGTCACAGATGAGACAGGCGTGGGAAGTCTCAAGGGGATCCATGAGTTATCACTATCGGTCCCCGATGACGTATCTGTTGTCTCCTTTGATAATACCGATTTAGTGCAGTATTGCATTCCACCGCTTACAGCCGTTAGTGTGGATCGTGATGCGATGGGTCGTTTGGCAGCTCGCCGGGTTCTTGAGTTGATCCGTCAAGAAGAACTATCCGTGCAGAAAACCCGTATAGGAACCGAGCTGATTGTAAGGGAGTCTACCATTGGATTGTCTAGATCAAGAGCGTCCTGTGAATGAAGACAACTCAATCAGATCATAGAAGAAAGTAAGGACAAGAGAGGATGATTTAGCAAGATCATGATTAGAAACGGGGTGATGAATGAGCAGTAGGCACATATAGATCTTAGAACGGGATTATGTTTTCTAGGCTAATACGGGGGTGAATAACTTGAGGAAACAGATGATACTGATGTTTATCATCACAGTCTTATTGTGTTCGCTTGATTCCTTTGCGGAGCCTGTAACATTACAGTTGATGTGGTGGTCCACCGAAGGATCCCAGGAGCATGATCTTAACTTAGAGATTCTTGAGCTCTTTGAGGAATTAAACCCAGATGTACGGGTAGAAGTCATCTTTGCGGATTGGAATTCCTATGCGGATAAGGTTTGGATGTTGATGGCAACCGGTGAAGCGCCGGATCTGCTTTGGATCAAGAAAGAAGACCTTTTTGATTTTGCCATGGGGGGGATGCTTGAGGATCTAGGTCCATTTATAGAAAAGGACTCCGAGTTTGATGCGAGTAATTACTTACCCGCGGTGTTGGAAACCTGTCAGATCCTTGGCAGACAATATGGCTTACTCCGGGACGTATATGCCCACTCGATCTTCTATAACGTGGATCGGTTTGAGGAAAGTGGAATTGCTGCTCCCCAGGTGGGATGGACCTACCAAGACCTACTGGGAATATCCAAAAAACTCACTGACTTAGATGCTAAACGGTTTGGTATGGGTAATCTCGAGTTTAACAAAGACAGCATTATTGCCTCTTACGGTGGGCGCTGGATGAATGAAGATCAAACAGAGTTCCTTCTCCATGAAATCGAGACTATCGATGCAATCTACTACATGCATGATTTTATATGGCTGCATCATGCCCAGCCCCAACCGGGTGAATTGAACGATTGGTGGGAGCCCCAGTGGCAGGCAGGTGAAGTGGCTATGCAATGGACAGGACCATGGACGTGGGCTGGTTATACCCGGGATGTCAGATTCAGATGGGACGTGACACCGCCACCGGCAGGTCCAGCGGGTACCTATACCAGCTTAGGCGGAATGCCAATTGGGATCAGTTCGTACACCGAGCATCCGCAGGAAGCATGGGAACTTTTGAAATTCCTTACCTACGAGGAACCTGCCCAAACCCTGCAGGTACTCTTTGGGATCGCTAGTCCTGTTGTGACCTATCCAGAGACCTTGGCTGCTTTCCACCGCAGTCAGTCCCGGCCAAAGAGTATTGATCATTACTTGCTATCTTTGATGAGTGGTCAATTAGTCAAACCATGCTTACCAGACAAAGTGGAGCGAATCATCGCAGAGGCCTTTACCGACATATTCAATAGCCGTAAGGCTCCCGAACAGACCTTAGCCGAAGCAGAACGGGTGGCAATGTTCGAGTTTAACAAGATTATCCAGGAATCCCAGAACAAAGACGTAGGCAATACCGAACAATAGTAAAGGAGGGGCTAGAATGTTGCGAGCTTGGGGAAAAGTAGCTATTAGCTTAGTTGTAGTATTGTTATTTGCAGGTATGTTCATATCCCCTTCAACCTTGGCGGAAGGGGTAGAGGAGGTCTTGGTGCAAGACTTCTCTGCCTCGTGGGCCCAAGCGGGCTGGCCTGATGCAAACTCCGATGAAGAGGGAGTGGGCTATCAACCGGCGGTTGTGCCCGACGGGGGACCGGAAGGAGAGGTTGCTGTTCGTGCAAGCTTTCTTTTCAAAGAAGGTGGTTATTCCCAGGGTGTCATGGAACGAATGTGTGATGCGGATTGGCGGGGTTTTGAGTTTCTTGAGATGGATGTGTATCTCGAGGAAGAGCTGCCCAATGTAGATGTTCAGGCCAAGCTAATCCTGTTTCCCGAGGGCCGTTGGACCGAGGCAAGCGATCTCGGAACAGTAACACTCCAGCCAGGCCAGTGGGTTACCATTACCGCACCTCTAAGCGGTGAAATGACCAAAGCCTATTGGGGCGGCGATGGACTAACTGTTGAGGATATTCAAAACATTAAGGGAGTTGCGGTTAAGTTATTTGCTGCTCCAGTTCCCAGTGGAGCAAAGCCCATTAATATTCGTCTGTCCAACGGACGGATTTCAAGAACCAGTGAAGTAGAAGCTCAGGCAAGTCTTGAGCACCGTTCCATTGACGACTTTGACAGTGCGATAAAATGGGGCCAGGCCGACTGGGCTTGTGCCAACAAAGACGCAGAAGGACTACCCTTTCGGCCCAGGGTTAACCCCAGTGGTGCACCCGATGGAGGTTCTGCCCTCACAACCCAGTTTCTTTTCAAAGAAGGGGCATATTCCCAAGGGGTTATAGACCGGCAGCTCTTTGAAGACTGGCGGGGTTGGCAGACACTTCAGGTGGATATTTACCTGGACCAAAATGCTACCCACGAGGTATTCGCGAAGATGATCCTATTCCCATCGGGCAGGTGGACCGAGGCCGATGATATGGGAGCAGTCACCCTACGTCCCGGGGAGTGGGTGACTTTTTCGGTGCCCCTTATCGATGCGCCCGAGGGGTATTGGGGGAGCAAAAGGATTTCTGAGGAGGACTTACAGAGTATGGCCGGCTGGGCGGTCAAGGTATTTAGCATAGATGTGCCCGGTGGGTTAAGGCCCGTTGAAGTGCGATTGGCCAATGCTCAGTTAATTGGAGTACCGAAAACAAAGGAGCATGTCGAACGTCCCATCGCGAACTTCACTGATGTTGCCAAGTGGAGCCAAGCCGATTGGGCGCCTGCCAATAGGGATCCGGATGGAAAACCCTATAAGGTTATGTTTGATGCGTCCAAGAAGGGACCCCAGGATGAGCCTGCGGTATATACTCACTTTGCTTTTAAGGAAGAAGGTTACTCCCAAGGAATTGTGGACATGCAGGTGTTTGAGGATTGGCGAGGCTGGGACTACTTTGAAGTAGATTTGTATCTCGAGGATGTAGATACTGGGATTCAGATTAAGGCCAAACCGGTTCTGTTTCCCTCCGGTCGTTGGACGGAGGCCGCTGATATGGGTGCAATTGTCCTACAACCTGGCGAATGGGTAACATTAAAGGTACCCATTGGTGATGGTGCTCCCGAGGGGCTATGGGGACAACTGGATCAAGCTGACCTAGAAAGCATGACTGCCTGGGCCATGAAAGTCTTTGCGACAAACGTGCCCCAGGGAGTACCACCGGTAGAAGTGCGCATTGTTAATCCAAGGCTTACCGGGGAGATTGGAGGTCAAAGGGCGGTGGAGCATAGCGTTGTTGGCGTCGATACCTACGAGCCAAAGGCGTCTTTAAGCAGTGTTGGTACCTTCGGTTCCTTTGGTAAGGGTACTGGTGTACTGCATACAGATTCTGAGGGATTACTTACGTTTAACATAACTAAGGACGCGCCAGTACAGACTCTGTACTGGCCCACATTTTACCCTGACGGTAGTAGTCTCGACCTAGGTTCTGTCGAACTTGCGGGAACACTAACGAAAACACCGAAAGTAACTGTGGCCGACTGGGTAACGGGTGTTGGTGAGGTATGTACTGAAGAAGATGGTGTTGAGGTAAACACCAAGATCATGATCTCCCGGGCCTTCCCAGCTGTCTTGTACCAGACCGAGGCCTCCAGTTGGAAATGGACCAACGGCCTGTCCTTAGACTATGTCGCCTATGTCGATCTTGAAGGACAGGTTGCTTCTGTGCAGAAAGATGAGACGTTACCCGGTTCCGCCCTTGGGGCGCCGTGGCTGCTGTTGTGGAATCACCCGGAGTCGGGCAGTGCGGATGTCTTACCCATGTTGATTCGCCTAGAAAGGCGCCCAACCCTGATCCAGATTACGGGTAAGGATGTGGTTTTCAGTTTTCCTGAAGCTGCAGGGAGCATTGGGGTGATGCCTCTTTATGGAATAATGCGGCAAGAGGGTGAAAAATGGTTAACTGGCATGCCAAAAGAGGCCCGGGAATTTGCCGATTTTTGGAGCAGGGCACTGGCTTGTTTTCCAAAGGCCTTAGAGGAAACTGCCGTGGTGGATGATGTTAACCGGGTGGTGACCATCACCAACAGTCTCCAGTATCACATGATGCAGGATGAATGGTCCACCGAACCTATTCAGATCGCACCGGTACCCCCGGTTGTAATGCTGGCGCAACGCTCAGGTTATCCAGTGAAGTGGATCGATGGGGCAATCATTGAAAGCAATGTTGGTACGTTTTTTGGTCCCTATGCGTATCGGCTCGGCGAAGAGCTAACCTACCAGATCCCCATACCAAGCAGTCGGGATCAGATGTTGGTGCCCATTAGTATAACTAATGATCCGGTACTGGAGAAACTTCAATCAGAGCTGATGGCGTATGTCTGGCAGTACTGCCCTGTGGAACCGAGAAAGTCGGATACGGAATATAACGGTTCTACGGCAAAAACCCTAGCTAATGTCTACCCACTGCTAGGAGGGAAGGAAAGGATATTGGCCCGAACCAGTCTACCTAGATTTTTCGATCCAACCTTTGCCAAGGAGAGCCTCCAGACTATCATTGATCCTACCAGCGGTCAGCAGTACGTCATGAGTAATAAGGTGTGGGTGGCCGAGGAACCCTTCGATCGGGAATGGTACAACGGAAGGCAGCTAGACTGGACGTGGGTATATGCTTACTTCTACGACGATGCTGTCTCAAAAGACCTGTGGAAGGAGATTCAGGGTCTATATGCATACTACCAGATCTTCTTCGATTGGGCCTGGTCTGGTACGTTGTCCAGTGTCTACGGTTTTACCAGTCTTTCCGATGGGATCTGCTTCGCCTATGAGGGCATGCTTGGTGCCGCCAGACTTGCGAAAATGGTCGGTGACGATCATCTATGGCAGGATGCCTCCTATCGGGCAGCGAAACAGGCTTTATCGATCTATGCCGCCTTTGATCTGCCCCAATGGATCAAGTCGGTGGATTACGCGGTGCAGCACGATTACACGGGAAAGCCGACCAGAAGACAAGCTAAGGACGATGTTCTAACAGAATTCGGTATCGATGGGTATTTCGAGTGGACTGGTGCGCAGACGCAGGATCCGCGGAGTCTGTGGTCGTCCACAAATTGGCTTTACTGGAATAACCCGGCCCAACTCCGCCTATATGCAGAACATCGCTTTGAGCAGATGTATGAGTGGGAGTTTGTCGGTATGCCGGGATATCATCCCAATTGGTATGATGCCAATGCCGTTAACGATTTCGATGGAAGGCATTATGGAAATGATTGGTCAGTGGCCCACGTCTTCGCCCGGGGCATCCTTTTCGGCGAAGAACCCCTACAGCTAAAATCACTGCTGGATCGTACGGGTTTTCTGCCGCACTTTTCCTTCTATGCAGCAGCCTTCCAATCGATTATTCAGGGGGCGATCCCTCAAGTATGGGCACCAGTAACATCGGCAAAAGTGAGTGAGAACCAGTGGGATGGTGTGAGACGAACCCTTACGACCAAACTAATTGGACTTGAAGATGGTCCCTGTTACTACGAGTGGACATGGAGAAACCCCTCTTCTAAAGAGCAAATACCCGGGCCCGAAAGAACACCGGCTGCTGTGTACGTCAACGGGACATCAGTACCGTTTGCTTCCATTGGTGGTGGCTTCTACCAAGTGGAGCTTGCCTTAGAACAGGATCGAGAGACCACCGTGGAGGTAGTGTTTGGCCAATAGGCCTTGACCCACTGGAGGGAGGTTGTTAGATTGTTAAGTAGTAGACTTCATCATATTTCCAGGAGTGAGTTTATGACGATTTTGCTACTCGGACTATTCGTGGTTTGTTTGGCTATGGTAAAGGCGGTTCCGGCCATGGCCCAAGGCCAGGTGCGGGCAGGGGAGTTTGTACGGATCTATGATCCTAGTGTTGGGGAGAAGGAACAGTGGTACATTAATGACCATTGCTTTGTGCAAGGTGTTGATGGGACGTGGCACCTTTTTGGCATTACCCACGAGGAGCCAGCTAACCCCTTGGACGAGAAGAACTTCGCCCATGCCACAGCTTCGACCCTTCTCCAACAACCCTGGGACAAGCAACCCTTTGCCCTAAGTGCCGACTGGGACAATTGGCGGGAGGTGCATCTGTGGGCACCCCATGTAGTTTACCATGATGGCCTATACTACATGTTTTACTGTGCCGGGGATCCTGATCATACCAAGTACAAGATTCACCTAGCTACATCGGAGGATCTGTGGCACTGGGAAAGACATCGGGCGAACCCTCTGGTAGTTGATGGTTTTGATGCCCGGGATCCCATGATTCTAAAAGTCGGTAATGAGTGGGTCATGTATTATACTGCTAATTCAAAGCCCTTTGGGGGGAACCATGTGGTGGCAGCGCGGACCAGTAAAGACCTGATCAACTGGGGTGAAAGAAGGATCGTCTTTACAGACCCAATGGAAGGAACCTACGGTGGTCCTACTGAGTCTCCCTTTGTGGTCCAGCGCAATGGATATTACTACCTGTTTATTGGACCCCGGGGTGGTTACGTGGGAACAGACGTGTTCAAAAGCAGAAACCCGTTTCATTGGGATCTAAAGGATCTGGTAGGTCATATCCCGGCCCACGCCTTAGAGGTGATTGTGGATAGTGATGGGAATTGGTATGTCAGTCGCTGTGGTTGGGGCCAAGGCGGGGTTGAACTTGCACCACTGTTTTGGGATGACTAGATTGTGAAGGAGTGATTTGGTGAATACGCGGATTGCCAAGTTTACCAAAGAGACAACACAGCAGCTTACTACTTTTGACTCTACGACGAGGCAAAAGACCATCTTTGTGCCAAAGGGTGAAACCAAAGTCATTGGAGAGGTGAAGGGCACTGGATATATTTCGAATATCTGGATAACCTTTCCTGGCTGGTTTTATCAGTGGTGGAATCCTCCCGCCCCAATTAGTCAGACAATACTTAAGACGTTAATCCTCCGGATTTATTGGGATGATGAAAAGCTACCTGCAGTGGAGGCTCCGGTAGGGGACTTTTTCGGTATTGGTCTTTGTGAGGTGGGTAATTTCGCCAATAGATACTTCGGTATGTCCAGTGGTGGCTTTTTCTGCAAGTTCCCCATGCCCTTCCAAAGGGGCTTTCGCATTGAAGTGGAGAACCGTGATCAGGTTGTGGATACGGATATATTTGCGAATGTGTTGTACCAACTGGATCCCGACCTAGATAGGGATCTTGGCTATTTCCATACCCATTTTTCCACGGGCAAGGGACTTACAGAAGCCTTCGAGATGTGTTCCATCGAAGGTAGGGGGCACTACGTTGGTTGTAGTCTGTCTATGCAAGGGGAGCAACTGAATAATCTCAGCTTCCTTGAGGCCCCTGAATATGTGTATATAGATAATGAAAAACAGCCGCGACTGGTAGGGACCGGACTGGAAGACTACTTCTGTGGAGGATGGTACTTCCGGGAGGGACCATTTATTGGACCTTTCCACGGGGTACCGATCAAAGACGCACTAAACTCTCTGATTGCTATGTATCGCATTCACGAAGCAGATAGGATTAGCTTTTCCCAGGGTCTGCGCTTTATGTTTAAGCATCCCTTTAAGGATTACAAGGATCGTTTCGCCTACTCTAGTGTAACCTACCTGTACCTTGAAGATCCCGCAGGAACAGGCAGAGGTTTACCTGGCCCAGAAGAGCTTCTCTGCTGGTATCGGGTGAGAAACACAGATCATCAGAGTATCCCTTAGTAGTTTAGGTGCCTAGATCAGAGTTGTTCTGGTCTAGGCACCTTACATGTTAGGACCATAACCTTGCTTTTTCCGTGAATGGGGAGTAGAATATACTTAGCTTCACATCCATCTTCAATTATGAATCCTGTCTAATCGTGCTAGGTACGATGGTAGTTTATGTGTAGCGCTGTTCCCCGGCCAGGCTTATCTTCTTTTCGACCCATCATATTATGGTGCTTGTGATTAATATTGAGGTTTGATAATAGGGGATACATAGGGGTTTATTAATCAAGATCAGGAGGGGATCGTCATGCAATGGCAGACTAGTACGAAATCTGCGGCGGTACTAGGGGTTCTGTTGGCATTCGGGCTGTTACTAAGTGGAATCCAACTAAAGGAAGCCGTTATGGTTTGGAAACGAGCGGATCGAGTGGTCAGTGTGAAGGGTTTGGCCGAACGCAATGTGAAGGTAGATCTGGTCTTGTGGCCCCTAAGCTATACCGTAAGCGCAGATAGTTTGGAAAACCTCCATGCCACATTGAGCACAACCGAAGGTAAGATTCGTGCCTTTTTGCTGCGTAGTGGCTTCGATGAGGATGAGATTAGCACCACCTCACCCGAGGTAGCAGATCAGTGGAGTATGTATTTTGGGGAGAACAAACCCGCCGAACGCTATCGTGCTGAAGCGGTGGTGTTGCTCCGTACATCTAGCGTCGATGAGGTTAAGGCAGTGATGAACACAACTGATGAACTAGTAAAAGACGGTGTTTTGCTATCCCGTAGTTATGAGCATCGCCCCCAATTTATCTTCACCGGACTTAATGAAATAAAGCCGGAGATGATTGCGGAGGCGACCAAAGATGCTCGCAGGGCCGCCATGCAGTTTGCGGAGGATTCGGGCAGCAAAATCGGGAAGATCCGCTCTGCGCAACAGGGATACTTCTCCATTGAGGATCTAGATAGCTATACCCCAGATATTAAGAAAATCCGTGTCGTTACTACTGTGGAGTACCTACTGTTGGATTAACCCTTTTTTGTGGTATTAGCTTTCCGTAGAGTTTGGCATGCAGGACACAGGAAGTGGTCGGCTGGTAAGAGTAGGTTCATAGAACGATCTAGTGCTGTGCAAGGAGCTGTATCGATTGGATACTCATTTTCGACTGCCAGCTGTGCCCCATGCATCTTGTGATCCATATGTTTCCGTAATAGTGCAGTGACCTCAATAGTGGTTCGTGCTGTGTCTGTGCTCTGCGGCGCGGAAGGATTGTTTAGTGATAGACCAACATGATTCTTGTTGGTCTATTATTGATCTCCTGGGTATCGTTACTACAAGTACTTCATTTAGCTAGCAGTGAAAGCGGTTTAGTGACCTGATGCAAAGCAGAACGATCTAGCTATTGACACCCAGAATTGGCCGTGATAAACTGAGTATATAAAGTTTATGTATATAGTGCATATCAACGGGGCTCTACTATGAGTGTTACGATGAAGGATATCGCCCAGAGGGCAAACGTATCGTTAAGTGCTGTTTCACAGGCGCTCAGAAATAAAGGGACCTTGGCACCTGAAACGCGGAAGAAGATCATTACCATTGCCGAGGAAATGGGCTATATGATCCAAGAGCCTGAGAAACAACTCCGCTTGGCAGTTGTGTGTACCGACGGTTCGATGTCCAGTAGTGAAATCTATAACGGTTTCTACGAAGGGGCGAAGAATGCGTTAGGGGATTCTATTTGCTTAGTTGCTGTTGCTCCAAGTCCAGATGCCTTTCCGATTAGTTCGATACTAGTTGGGGCCGAACGGATTGATGGAGTCATATTCTTCGGCGGCGAGGTAGACCATCCGATTTTGCAAGCCTTACTCCAATTAGATGTCAAATGCGTAGTCATAAACCGAGAAAGCTCAGATAAACGGGTCTCAACCGTTTCCTTAGATAATCACAACTCTTTCTATGAGGCAACATCGCACTTAATTGAACATGGACATACTGGTTTTGCATATGTGCATCTGGA
The DNA here is from genome assembly GCA_023230925.1 of Limnochordia bacterium. Classification (NCBI taxonomy): domain Bacteria; kingdom Bacillati; phylum Bacillota; class Limnochordia; species Limnochordia bacterium. Next base: position 12,378 of record JALNWK010000004.1, on the reverse strand, counting down.
ACCGATGACCTCTTGGTCGCGACTGCGACTGGAAGGTTGCAGGGAAGCCATTGAAAAGAACAAGGGACAGCTACGGGTTATTGGTCTTAAGAAATACGCGGAACTAGAGAATAAAATCCGAGGAATTGCTGCAAGTACAACAGCAATGCTCGCGGAGAACGATCTAGTTGCGATTGAGATACTTAATGTGATTCGTGCTATGGGGATGCAAGTCCCTGGGGACTTTGCCATTTTTGGCTGTGATAATCTATCGATTGGTGCTAGCAGTAAACCAGCGATCAGCACAATCGATGTTCCGGCTTACAGAATAGGTGAGATTGCAGGCGTCTTGCTTAGGGATCTAGTTAATGGTGATACATCCTACGGTAATCTGATTGTTCCCGGACAACTGGTCCTTAAGGAGTCGTGTGGTTGTAGTTAGCAAAGCTTAAGTTATTGTTATTATGGAGAAGGGGAACAGGGTCCGGGGCATAACATCTGAAGAGTTAAACAATAGCAGGTGCTGTGCTAGTTGAGGTTTACAATATTGATAAGTCTGGCAACTACGAAGTGGTTGCTCCAGCAGGCGCAACAATGGAGACAGCTTGGCTAACTGTCTCATGGCGTACCACTCGTCTGTCCATGATCTGCTCAATCCTATCAACAGCAGCCCGACATGAGGATTTCAGAACAGCTTACAGCAGCAAACAGTCCATCGGTGCCGGACTGGCCTCGGTGCGGGTAATCCTAAGGCCTCATCTAATAAGAACACATACCTGCCTGTTTTAGTGGAGTAACGCTGGCTAATTGTGATCTGCTGTCCCAAACGCCCTTTTGTTAGGCTCCTTAACCTTGAATCGTTCACTCTCGTTTTGCAGCGGAATAGTATCATCTATAATCTATAAAGATGCGTAAATTTCTTAGTCATACCCCGTCCTCCCCGTGATTTGCATAATCTTATCATTCTAGGTATACTTCATGTCAGGTAGCTCCATTCGGTTAAGATTGTGAATAGCAAGGCCACACTTTATTTCTAATGCGAGGCACCATTATTTTCAAAGTTGAATTACAGGAATGCTCCTACCATGGTCTTTAGAGGTTAGATCGGTTTGGTGTTTTAAAGACATGTTGGTGGTCTTAACGGAATAATGTGTAGGGTAATATGTCCGCAGAATAGTGCGCAGTATTACAGGGGGAAATAGGATGGGCAGAAAAAGCCGAGCAAAACGGGAGAAACGAGCGAGAGAGGTACAGGACTACACTGACAAGAACGTAAGGCGACGTCTTGTTGAAGATGCTCATCGAAAAGGTGTGATTGATAGGGAAAAGGTAGATTTCAGGAGTTCTCCCTCTACCTTGCCTAAGTTGTCTGAGCGAGTGCTTCAGGTTGCGGAGATATTCACAAAGCGGACAAAAACGGACAGACATTGTCAGGTTATCATCGAGCTTGCCCTTGTTGCCTGGAACCTATCAGTACTACCGCCCAAGGCCCGACTCGATGCTATAAACAATCTTAGGAAGACGTCGCCCGAGATCTGGGTTCTTGTGCAGCCATTGCTCCAACGCAAGGAGCAGTTGTTCCCGGATGATAAAAGGGCAATTGTCTCCTATGAAATTTCCTGGGAAAACGATACCCTAAATTTGACGGTGCTCCATGCCGAGACCGGTCAGGACGAAGTGTCCGGCTAAACAAGGTCTGAGGATAAGACAGTCCCGTCAATGCTAGCGGAGGGTGTTCACCATATGGAGCAACAGGCGCCCTACACGTATGCGAAATATCCCAGACCCTCCCATGTGCTAAGCTGACAAGGACCGAACGCGGTGGGGTTGCACTGATGGGACAAAGTCGGTTTAACGAAGTTCTAAGCACTGCTTTACTGTCTTCCATTTCCTTTTGAGCCTTATTACACCTTTTAGTCAGCGACCGCACCATTCCCTCGGTTCTCCTTTCAGCAAACAAACATTTTAAGCGAATCTGGGCTTTGCGCAAAAAGGGTTTGGGAAAAAGGGTTTACCATATGCCGGATTGCCTTTGTGTGTTCGGTTTCATTGGTGTTTGGGTAAGTTGTGAATAAGATGTACAGTCAATGTTCGCCGCTTGACGGTTAACTCACTCCGGGATACAATATAGTTAACTTTACACAGATTGTGGAAGAAGTCGGCTGGAAAATTGAATAGTTTGCTTAACACTGCACATATGATAGTGTGTATGGATTTAAGATAAGACTGAGGGTACATAGTAACAGATAGGTCCTTTTACCATGCTTTCGTTAATCAAGGGTTGACTCAATTGGATTGATGCAAAGCCCCTTTAGTCTCCCTTGTTCGGTAAAGGCAAGAATGCTACTGATCCAGGCCGGATCTAAATCACTCAAAGACGATATGAGTATGGTGACAATGCTATTAGCTGGAGTACAGGGAACTCCGGCAGGAAGGAGAGATAAGGACGAACTAAAAGCTAGTAACATGTGGGAGTCGTGTATAGTACGGGTAGAAATGAAAGGAGCTATGCCAATGAAGCGTTTAGTCGGTTTGCATGTTGTCTGTTTGATTGTTCTGATGGTTGGGTTCGGCGTAGCGGCGGAGGAGATATACCTCACATTCACTGCCTGGGGTGGTTTGAGTCATCAGCTGGCATATCAGGATTTGGCGCAAGCTTTCAGTGACCAACACCCAAACATCTTTATTGAGTTTGTTCCCGACACTGGTGGCTATGTGGATAAGATGAAAGCGAGTGTCTTGGCTAATACAGGCCCGGATATCTATTTCACACAGGAAATGCAGACTGTGGGTTTTATCGATGAAGGATGGCTTATTTCGCTAAACGAGTACATAGCAAACTCCCCGGAACTCATCAGTCAGATTCATGAACCTTTGTTCAACTCCTTTACCTGGAAAGGCGTCATCGGATCTTTGCCCGTTGTAACCTTTGTCTCCATGTTCTACTATAACCCTGTTTTGTTCCAAGAAGCGGGGTTACCCCTTCCCGAATCTATATCTTGGGATGATCTTGTGAATCTCGGGAAAGTGTTGACGAAAAAAAGCAGTGATGGACATGTGATCCAATACGGGCATAGGGTCGAATACGAGCCAAACTTCTGCCTGTACTATCTCTGGCAAAATGGCGGGGGAATCCTGGACGAATCCTGCCGCAATTCTATACTTAACACCGATGCGACCCGGGGAGCGGTGGATTTCATCTATGATCTAGCGTGGCTCCATGAGATTATTCCAAAGCCCTGGGAGATGGGGGAATATCTCCTCGAATTGGGCAATCTAGCCATGTACACCCATGGTTCTTGGATGACGGGCTATTACGACGAATTGTTTGGCTTTAACGACTTTGACGCACTGCCCGTTCCAATAGGCAAATATGAGGTGAGTATGGCCTATCCAAATGGGTTTGGTATCTCAGCTGCATCGCCCCATCCCGATGAAGCTTGGGAGTTTTTGAAGTTTGCCAGTGGTCCCGAGGGACAGAGGATCCTTGCCGCAGCTGGGTTGGGTATACCAATCAATTCCGATCCCTCGGTGGCCGCAGTCTACCTCGAAGGTCGTACAATGAAACAGCGAAGGGCAGCTTTGGAAGCGGTTACTACAGCCCAGGCTCCCCGTGTGGTGCCCGGTATGCAAGACGATATTATTGCTCGGTATGTTTGGCCTCTTCTTGATCAGGTCTGGACAAACCAAAGACCAGTCACTCAGGTTCTCCAGGAACTAGATCGGCTTGTGCAGCAATACCTTGATCAGGTATATGCACGGTAGGAAATATTATGGAGGCGATAAATCGCCTCCATGAAAATCTCTGAAAGGGGCTTGGCAAGTGACAGAGAAATGGAGCAGGGAGAAAGCGTGGGATTGGTATCAGAGTCGGCCATGGATCGTGGGATGTAATTTCATACCTAGTACATGTATCAATGTAGTGGAAATCTGGCAGGAATACAACTTCGATGAGGTCATCAGAGTCATAGAACGAGAATTGGCTATCGCTGCTGCAACCGGCATCAATAGTGTACGTATGGTGCTGCCCTTCTTCGTGTGGAAGTATCAACGTGATGGATTTAAGACAAGGATGGAGCAATTCCTGGTCCTGGCCCACCGTCAGAACATAAGCATGCTACCGGTCTTCTTCGATGATTGTGGCTGTGGTCCAAAGGAGTCTTTCCGTGAACCACGCTTCGGTCCCCAGCCTGCTCCTTGGCCTGGTTCTCATGGGGGTGGTCGTCCGGCGTCCCGAGAGGTACAGGGAGCCCCTTGGCATCTTTTTGATGATCAGGCAAACTGGGGGGTACTTGAAGACTTCGTCAAAGATATGGTGGGTACCTTTGGACAAGATGAGCGAATTCTGGCTTGGGATATTTGGAATGAACCAGGCAATAGCGGTAGAAGAAGTGCGAGCAAAGAGGCGATGGAGGCCGTCTTTGGTTGGGCAAGGGAGATGCGGCCCATACAGCCACTTACCGCAGGGCCCTGGGAGTTTTACGGTGATTACTTTCAGCAACATCAGCCTGGGTACTTATCTGAAATAGAGGAGCGGGCTGTTGAGCTTTCCGACATTTTCTCCTTTCATTTCTATGGTGATCTTGTGCACACAAAACTGCTTATTGATGCTTTCAGAGTCTATGACCGGCCGATGCTTATTACCGAATGGCTCCATCGACCCTTTGGAAACCTTGTGGAGACCCATCTACCCCTTTTTGGGAAAGAACGAATCGGCTGTTTCCATTGGGGGCTTGTAAACGGCAAAACGCAAACCCACGAACCATGGGACTGGATCCGGGGTATGGATCTGGATTTTAGTCTATGGCAGCATGATCTTTACTTGGGCGACGGTACGCCCTACCGGGTAGAGGAAATCCACTTGTTTCAACAATTGACCGGTGTTGCAGATTCTGTTGGAGGCGATAGTAGTGAGGGAAGATTGTGACAACTGGAAAAGGAAGGTGGTTGTCTTGTTCTTGGCTTTGTTGTGTTTGATCGGGGGAGGTTGTGAGGGCACAGGTGCAGCAAAGGAACCCCTGTTGCCACCGGACTCCAAACCCGTACAGTTGCAGCAAGGGCAGAAGGTATTTCCCTATTACAATCCGGTTTACCCAGGTGATGGGCCGGATCCTGCGCTCCTTAGAGTAGGCGAGTACTTCTACACCGCGGTGACTGGCCAGCGGATCATGCGCTCCAAGGATATGATTCATTGGGAAACGGTAGGGACTATGTTCGCCAAGGGTTATCCTGCCTGGGTGGACTCCTTGGCGCCCCAGTTCATCTGGGCACCGGAGCTGCAGTTTATTAACAACCAATATGTCCTGTATTTTAGTGCCAAAGAACGGGGATATATGGAGCATAGGATGGGTATTGGAGCCGCTTGGTCGGACAAACCTGAAGGCCCATACACCGGTGTACCTACACCCTTAGCTTCGGGACCTGGTTATCGGGATATTGATCCTGCTGTTTTCCGTGACGATGACGGCACACTATACATCTATTGGGGTTCTCATCATGAGCCCATTCTTGTCCAGAAGCTAAGCTCTGATGGCCTTTCGTTGGTGGGGGAACCTAGCATTGCCCTTAATCCAGCGCCGCATATTCGCTATTCCCGTCTAGTGGAAGCTCCTTGGATCATCAAGCGTGGAGATTACTACTATCTGTTTTGGTCCGGAGATAACTACATCCCCGGAGAGTATGCCCTTAGTGTAGGGCGCTCGACTTCCCCTTTGGGCCCCTTCGAACGTTACTGGGGAAACCCCATTTTGCAGGGGGATCATCATTGGGCATCTCCCGGACATAATGCCCTAATCCAAGATGATGCGGGCCAAGACTGGTTGTTTTACCACGCGTATGACTGGACCGACACAACAATTGGGCGGATGCTACTTTTAGATCAGCTAATTTGGCAGGATGGGTGGCCCCATGTGGCAAACCGGACCCCGAGCACCAAGCCTATCACTGAAGGCCCCATTTGGAACAGTACCGCCATCCCAATCGTTGAGGTAGCTAGAGGTAAAGAAGCTTGGGCATCTTCAGAGCAAGAGCACCGGAGTGCCTCTTATGCCTTGGATGGGAGTACCCTCACCAGTTGGTTACCCCGGCAGGATGATCACACGCCTTGGATAATTATTGACCTAGGGAAGCCCTTCCGTGTGGGCAAGGTCGACCTGCGTTTTGGAAAAAGGGGTGATCATCGGTACCAGATCGAGACATCGCAAGATGGTACAAGCTGGTTCCTCTTTGCGGATCGTTTGCGGAGTGGGGCTTACCCTTATTCGGAAGTCAATGAAGCCACTGCCCGTTATGTCAGAATTCGATTAGCCAACACAGGGGAGGACGGGGCCTTACGTGAAGTGCGAGTTTATGCCTATCAGAATGTGTGGCTGGCAAGTCCCGCAAACCCAGGACCCATGCCTAGCCCAATTTCCATTGAACCTGTCATTGCCCCCGAAATGGCCGTGAAGGAAGTGCGGGTTACCTTAGATGCCATGGCGTTATACGAAGGTACCAAAGCCCCCGTAAGTAGCTTAAACACATCTTGGCTAGCAGATGGTGTACACCATCTGGTCCTTGAGGTTATAGATGAGCGGGATACCATCTGGCGCCATGCGGTTGGTATTACCGTAAAAAATGCGATGATTCTAGAGCCCCTGCAAGGATGTACCCTTTGGGGTGAAAGCATTATTAGACTCCATACTGGGGCTACATCTTCTATGATTAGAAATGCTACTGTGTCCTTGGTACCAATTGTCATGGGGGAGCCAAGGACCGAAGAGAGGGTAGTCGTATATGAAGCACCGGAGGTTTTAGGGGAACTAAATATTGATACACTACACTTAGCCGACGGTAGTTACCAGTTGGAGTTTGCAGTTACCACCCAGGAAGGTCACCAGTTCCGAGATACCCTGCGGGTGCTGATACGTAACTGGGAGACAGTCCATGATTTCTTCGACCCTCCGAAGAGTCTCGGGTGGTTCGGAACGGTTGACCAGAAGAAAACCATTGAGGAATCAATTGGCTGGGACTACGATACCACCCGACAGGAGTCTTTCTTTGGGGATGAGAGTCGACGGGTGTGGACAGGACAGGGCACAGGCCACTTGGTCTGGGAAATCCCAAGCTTAAGCAAATACAAGGTGACCGCCTACATACAGGATGTAGATATATCCGGTGTGGAAATAAGTACATCCCTTGATGGGCTCAACTGGACCCAGTTGGAGTCTGAACAGAGGGTAGTGGCGGATTCGTTAGATTGGCGCAAAATTGAGTTCGGTGGATCCTGCCAGGGCGCGGCCAAGTATTTTCGGGTTAGCCTAAGGGAAGGGCTGGATCAAGACAGGATCCAGCTAGGCCACGTGGAGCTGGTGTACCGCTCTGAGCCTCAATCCTAAACCTGTGGCATTTAGAAAAACCGGGAAGGAGGAAACAGTGCATGCACTGTTCTCGAGAACTTCTTTGCTTAGGGATTATCTGCTTACTGGTGGGGGGACATCATATGGCTGAGGCGGGGGGACTATATACTAATCCCTTTGATTTGGAAAATGAATGGACGAATTATGGGATCGGTGACCCATACATCCTGCGGTGGAACGGTCGGTACTATTTATATCCGAGTACGAATACTCACTATGGTGGCTCTATGGGCATTAGGACCTGGATTTCTCAGGACCTAATTAATTGGGATTATGCAGGCTATGCGACCACAGAACCGGTGACAAAGAACGCATTCGCTCCTGAAGTAGTCTACTGGAATGGCTTCTTCTATATGTACACATCACCTGACGGTCAAGGCCACTATGTACTGAAAAGTGATCGTCCCACGGGACCGTTTACTGTGCAGACAGATAACCTCGGTTTAACCATTGATGGCTCAGTTTTCATTGACGATGATGGTCGTTGGTACTTCACCCATGCGGGACATTTGGGGATCCGAGGACATCGTATGGCGGACCCTTATACTGTTGGGCCGGAACGGGTTCTAAACTCTAGCCTAGGTGGTTGGACCGAGGGCTCATATATTCTCAAACGTAATGACCTGTACTACCTGACCTATACAGGAAACCATCTGCTAAGTACCGGATACCGGGTGCATTACTCCGTGAGCGAAGAGGGTCCCCTAGGTCCTTATATCGTACCCGAGGATGACCTTATTCTGATCAGTACCAAGGAAGGCTTTAGTGGCCTCGGACACAGTGCCACAGTACTTGGTCCCGATCTTGATTCGTACTATATAGTCTACCATAGCATGCCCATACGTTTTGGTCCCCATTTGCGTAAGATGAATATTGATCGTCTAGCCTTTAACGGTAAGAAAATGATGGTTCTAGGACCGACCAACTACCCGCAGAAAGGACCTAAGCTGCCGGAGTTTTATACCTGGATAGATGAAGATGGCCTATCCCCACACTGGGTTGAAACAAAGTCGGGTGACTCGACACTACTTTTGAGCAGATCCAAAACCGGACCCGATTACACTGCAGAGTTCAATTTCGCCGTGACAGATAAAACAGCCGAAGGCTACATGGGGACTCTTTTCTCCTATATCGACGATCAGAACTTTGCCTGTGTATTACTTGATCTGCAAGAGAAAAGCTTAGAACTGCAGGTTACCAGACAAGGTCAACTAATGAGACTGGCTACCGCCTCCCTTTTTGAGGAGGTTGACCTAACACGTCTGCATACCCTGCGGGTAGTCAAGTATGGCGATAGGATGGAGATCTACTTTGACAATATGAGGCAATTTGCCCTAGACCTGAAGGGAGTCTTTGGGGGCAGTATTGGGTACATCTATGATCGCGTTGAACCTTTGTTGAGTTTCACCGCCTTCAGTTCTGAGGCTAAGGGCTCTAGTGATTATGATGTTCCTAAGCCCATACCAGGCACTATCCAAGGAGTCCATTACCGGAAGGATGGCTATTGTGTTCGTCAATCAGTAGATGATAATCCCCTGCGGTATCGGGATGGGACTAGGATCCATGAAGGAGAAAACGGCACTTATTCTGTCGAATTGGTCGATGAAGGGGATTGGCTTTCTTATAATATCAATTTGGAAGAAGAAGATACATATGGGGTTGCCTTGACGGTGCCGGTCGATAGTGAAGCCACCGTACAGATATGGGTAGATGATAGTCCGGTGCTAATCGGGGATGTAATCAACAAGGATGTTGCTAGTAAGGATGGTTGGGTTAAGGTTAGGGTAGGCACACTAGAGCTTCCGAAAGGGCTTCATACACTAAAAGTGCAATTGGTCGAAGGTCGCCTTAACCTGGAGTCTTTTGAGTTTTATCCGGTGATGACAGAACCATTCACTGCTTCTACCGGGCTTGGGGATGACTGGCAGTACTATGGTGAACTAGATTGGCAATCTAGCGAGCGAGGCTACGGTATTACACGTCCCAAGGAGATGATGGCAATTACTGGCGAGGAGGGGTGGACCGACTACCGAGTCGAAGTTGATCTATACGTTGACGGGCAAATCTATCCCGGAGAGGCTGGGCTTGTTGTCCGGGCAACTCATCCTTCCTATTTCCAAGGACAAGTCAAAGATGCAGTGATTGGTTACTACGTGGCCTTTAATGGAAGATCTATATCCTTAAAAAAACTAAGGTATAACTCACAGACCCTAGCCCAGGTTAATACCCAAGACATAGTCGCCTCCAGACATCATCTAGCCGTTGAAGTGGTGGGTAGTACCATCAAGGTGTACTGGGACGGTTCCCAGCAGCCCATAATTGAGTACACTGATCCTAACGGGTTGTTGCATGGTGCCGTTGGCCTACGAACTAATACCCCAGCGATCTACTTCAAGGACTTTGCGTTAACCTGCCTATCCAGTCTAGTATATGGTCAAGTCCAAATCGGAGATCACACTCTATGGATTAGTCCCACCCGTCAGAAATATGAGGTGAAACTACCCTTTGGTGTGGTTGATCCGCCGACTGTTATGGTCGTGCCCCAGGACGCGTTGCTGGCTGAGGTTAAACTTGATTCTAATTTAACGATAGAAGTGCGCCAGCCCCAGAAGGTGCCTGGGGAAGGTAGGCTTAGCGTGCTACAAGAGGATGGGATAGAGATTTATGCAGCCCCGATAGTCCTTTCTAAAGTGACTACACCTACAGTGGGGGTGCGATTAAAGGACAATGAGGTTCTTTCCCAAGGCTGGGCGGGCAGTTTTAGTGGTCTTATGCCAATAGAAATACAGGTGAATGGGCCGGACTCATTAATTACCGGGGTCAGTGTAACCCTTGCCCGGGTGGAACTAGGTGAGGTGGGGGAAGGGCAGGTAATCTACCAAGGGGATGCTACTCCTAAGGACCTGATTTTAGACACCCCCGATTATGATGATGGAACGTATGAACTGACCAGTGATGTAGTGTCCATTTATGATACCAATACCAAGATTACAGTCCGGTTTGCCATTAAGAACTGGCGAGAGTTAGTCGATGACCTAGAAGCCCCGAAAGCTGGATGGTTCGGAATGGAAAGTCGTAAGAAAACCATAGAAGAAACAGCCGGTTGGGTCTACGCCACGGACACTCCCGAACTATTCTTTGGCGATCAGAATCGCTTGGTTCGGGTAGATAATACCACCGAGTCGCTGATCTGGGATACACCAGGGCTGCAGGAGTTCTTCGTAACAGTGTATACAAAGGATGACTCCTGCATGGACACAATTAAGGTAGCCGTTTCAGTAGACGGTCAGCAATGGGTATCTGTGGATTATGAGGTGACCGATAGGATAGATTCTTCCGTTTGGACCAAGATAGACCTAGTTGGTCGTGTCCCAAGCTCCCTAACCGCAAACTACTTTAGACTCACCTTTGAGGAAAGCCTAGGTCGGGTGGACGCACTTCAATTGGGTAGGGTGGGTCTGCGATCTTTGGTGAGGGAATAGGGACTGTGAGTGTCCTAAGTAATTTGGGCCATCCTTCGAAGTTGGTACATCGACGGATGGCCCGTTATCCTCTACAATCTAAGAAAAAATCAGACAGTTTATCTGCGGAAAGGAATATCACGATATGTTCCTCAAGTTAGCAAAAACGACGTGGATCTAGGCTGTGGGTACCAACAGATGAGCTCATTTGTTGTCGTGTGAAGGAGGCTGGTGAACAGTATGGGTGATCGTTCGGCGCCACTTGGCAAGATGCGCCATGTTCAAAAAGAGCAAACTAGTTCAAAACCTGGCTTGTGAATGCTAGACATGTTTGGTAAACTGGTCACAGTTGCTATCGTGCGGAATGAAAAACAGGATCATCTGATGTGGCGAATGCTAAGTAAATCACATGTCGAGGGAGCACCTTCCTCCGAAACACTAGCTCAACAGCTTAAGGAAAGCCCAAGTTCTGGTATGTGCACTGAGAAAGGACGAGCTTGGGATGTTGGGCTTAGCCTCCCTGTCTGATAAAAAACCAGAACATCGTACAAGTGTGAAAGACTAGGGACTGGTGCAGTAATAGAGTATACACTAAGACTAGAGAGCGAGGGGTTGGGTTTCGATGACGTATCGACCTTTAATACTAGTGCTAGTTTCGCTATTCCTCTGTGTTACATTTGTTCTTGGCACAGAAGTAGTAGCTGTAATGGGGGTGCCCGAGGTGGTGGATCCAAAACATAAACCTGGTTGGCGACTCACCTTTGAAGACGACTTTGAGGGTGACAGAATTGATCTAACAAAATGGTCCTATCTACCCAATTGGAAACGGCACGATGGATATTGGTCACCCGAAGAAGCCTTTTTAGATGGCGAAGGTCATCTCATTATTCAAGTAAACGAGCGGGAGGGTACCTATTATTCCGGAGCGGTGGCTACCCGAGACAGATTTGAGCAAGCCTATGGCTACTACGAGATACGCTGCCAATTACCCAAAGAAGAGGGATTTTGGACTGCCTTTTGGTTAATGACCGACGGGGTGCAGCAACTAGGAAATGAAGGGCGGGATGGAACAGAGATCGACATCTTCGAATCCCCCTTCTCTAAAGAGGACCGCATTCAACATGCCCTTCACTGGGATGGCTACGGGCCAGAACACCGAAGCGCTGGGTATGCTCCTTACATAAAGGGCATTTATGAAGGATTTCACACCTTTGCTCTAGAGTGGAACGTGGATGAGTACATCTTCTATGTTGACGGTAAGGAAACCTGGCGAACGTCTGCCGGGGGCGTATCTCAAGTTCCGTCGTATCTGAAAATAACCGCAGAGGTAGGGCCGTGGGGTGGGGATATTCGGAGGGCTACATTACCGGCACAATTAGTTGTAGATTACGTACGTGTCTACGAAAGAGTGCATGAGGTTAATACTACAGCGCAAGACAACTATGTAGAATGTTAAGATCCTGTTGTTGTAGTTGGTTCCTAGCCTTAAGTTTCTCTATCTTGGTCTTGCGATGCGAGCAATAGGCGGTATAATTACGCTT